>JBDTOW010000087.1:0-9227 GCA_039933075.1 Verrucomicrobiota bacterium
AATTGGGATCTGGCCGGCGAAGCCAGGAAGCTTGGCCGGCCGATCATTCTGGCCGGCGGACTGACCGCGAAAAATGTCGCCGAGGCGGTTCGCAAAGTGAAGCCGTACGCAGTCGATGTCTCGACGGGCGTGGAATCTGCCCCCGGCAAGAAGGACCCGGGCAAACTTCGCGAGTTCATCACGGCCGTGCGCCAGGTTGATTCACCCGACTGCGAATCTCTGAGAACTCTCGGATAGAGCACTCCGCGAACCCGAGCATATGAGCACCGTTGGAAGTGTGAATTTACCTGATGCGCAAGGCCATTTTGGGCCCTATGGCGGTCGCTTCGTGCCCGAAACATTGATGCATCCGTTGCAGGAATTGGAGGAGGAATATTTCCGCGCCCAGTACGACCCGCAATTCCAACAGGAACTCCAGTATTACCTCCGGGAATTTTGTGGCCGTCCCACCCCGCTTTATTTTGCTGAGCGTCTGACACGCGAATTGGGCGGTGCAAAAATTTACCTCAAGCGCGAAGACCTGCTCCACACGGGTGCGCACAAGATTAACAATGCGATCGGACAGATTCTCCTTGCTCGGCGCATGGGCAAGACGCGCATCATTGCCGAGACAGGCGCCGGCCAGCACGGCGTGGCCACGGCCACCGTCGCCGCAATGTTCGGTCTGAAATGCGTCATTTACATGGGGGAGGTGGATTGCGAACGGCAGGCTCTCAATGTCTATCGCATGAAGATGCTCGGGGCCGAGGTCGTGCCGGTCACCGCCGGGCAGAGAACGCTCAAGGAGGCCGTCAATGAAGCGATGCGCGACTGGGTCACCAATGTTCGGGACACGCATTATATTCTCGGCACCGCTTACGGCGCGCATCCCTACCCGGTCATGGTGCGCAATTTTCAGCGAATCATCGGTGACGAGGCGCGACGACAAATCCTGGAGAAGGAGGAACGCCTGCCAGACTTGCTGATCGCCTGCGTTGGCAATGGATCCAATGCGATCGGATTGTTCTATCCGTTCCTTGAAGATGAGTCGGTGAAGATGGTCGGCATCGAAGCGGGCGGCGAAGGCATCGAACCGGAAAAGCACGCGGCGCGATTCCAAGGTGGTTCGCTGGGTGTATTGCAAGGAACGCGCTCCTACATCCTGCAAGATGAATACGGTCAGATTCAACGCACGCATAGCGTCTCGGCCGGCCTGGATTACGCCGCGGTCGGCCCTGAGCACGCTTGGTTGCGCGATCAAAAGCGCGTCGATTATTCGTACGCCACCGATGATCAGGCCCTGGCCGCGTTCATGAAACTGGCGCGGCTGGAGGGTATTATCCCCGCGCTCGAATCCGCGCACGCCATCTCCGAAGTGATCCAATGCGCGCCAACGTTTGCCAAAGATAAATTGATCATCGTCAATCTCTCCGGCCGCGGCGACAAGGACGTGGCGCAAGTGGCCAAAAAAGTGACGCTTTGAAAGCCCGCCGGCAGCTCGCTCAAAAGACCTGCGGCACTCCTTCTTCCAGGATTTTGAGAGCGTGAGTGAGGCCATCCCGGTGTCCGATCTCTTTCAGCCAGCGAAGCGGTTCGTCCAGTGCTTCGAACGACAGCTTGAATGTTCCGTAATGCATTGGCACAAGGGAAGTGGCGTGGAGATCGCGAAACACCTTCACCGCCTCGTCTGGTCCCATGTGAACGCGGCGAAACGTCTCCGGGTAATACGCCCCGATTGGCAATAAAGCAACTTCAGGCGAAAGCCGCGCGCCGATCTCCTTAAATCCGTCAAAGTAGGCGCTGTCGCCCGCGTGGTAGATCCGGCGCCCCTGGTGTTCGAGGACAAAACCGCCATAACCACGGTGCTCGTCATGGAGCGTCCGAGCGCCCCAGTGTTTGGACGGGGTCAGGGTCACTTTCCAATCGCCATGCGAGAAGCTTTCCCACCATTGCAGCTCGATGACCCGGTCAAATCCCAGTCCGCGCGCGAGCGTGCCCACGCCCCAGGGCATCACGCCGATTTTTGGCGCAGGCAGCCGGCGAATGGTTGGCTTGTGAAAGTGATCGAAATGAGCGTGTGTGAGCAGCACCAAATCGATGGGTGGCAAATGCTCGATTTTGAATCCGGGTCTGCGGATTCGTTTGAGCAGAAAAAGCCAGTTCGCGAAATTGGGATCGATCAAAACATTCAAGTCCGTGAATTGAACCAGGAAAGAGGCATGGCCGATCCAGGTAAGGGCGATCTGGCCCTTGGCCAGTTTGGGAAACACCGGTTGCTTATGCTGTCCGGTGCGTTTGGTCAGCAGAGCCTTCCAAACCATTTCGCTGAAAAATGTTCGCGGATTAAAGTGCTTGCTCGGCGTTAAATCCTTGAACGATCGCGGCAATCGGCGGCGAGGGCGATGTGCTGGATGCTTCTGGCTGTGCTCGGGAGGCATAGTAACATTGATAATTTTAGCAAAACCGTTGGCCGAATGAAAGATCACGGGTGCCGTCCAAGTCAACAGAAGTAAATGAAAAAAAATGTGCATCGCGCGCTGGTGCGGTGCTGGCGCGGAGCGCCTGAAGGGTTTTTTGTTGGCAATTTCCCGGCGCACCTGTTTTAACGGTCTGCATGGGAAATCTCGCGCTTCAACTTGACACCTTTTTGCGCCGGCAACCAAGACTCGGAACGGATGTTTTCATTGCCCGCGGTGCGGTCGTCATTGGTGACGTAACGGTGGGAGATTGTTCGAGTGTTTGGTACAACGCGGTGTTGCGCGGTGACATCAACCGCATTGTCGTTGGCCATCACACCAACATTCAGGACAATGCGGTTTTGCACCTGGCGGACAATTTCCCGTGCGTGGTTGGCAACTACGTCACGGTGGGACATTCCGCTATCGTTCATGCTTGCACCGTCGGTGACGAAACGTTAATCGGCATGGGAGCAACCATCCTTGATGGCGCGGTAATTGGTTCTCAGTGTCTGGTCGGGGCCCATTCCCTGGTAACTCAAGGCATTCGCATTCCGGACCGTTCGCTGGTTCTCGGTTCACCGGCCAAAGTAATGCGAGCGTTGAGTGGCGAAGAACTCTCGGCGTTGAAAACGGCGGCCCAGCATTACGTCGAAAATGCCGCATACTGTTTAAGAAACGCGATTGGCGTGCGACGGCCAGTTGTCCGCTTGACATCGAATCGCAAACGTCAACGTCCGGGAACTTGACGGTTTTTAGCAATGACTTCGGCCAGCGAATTCTGTGCGCGAAAATGCACAGGGTGTGCAAGCAAACGCACAGTTCTCGCGGCGGTTCGGTTGTGGTAAATCGCTACTTATCCGTATCCTTGTTGATGCGGTTGCGGTGAAGGCTATGGCGAAAAGGCGTTGCGTAAGTTGCAAAATGTCCACAATGGAATGTATCCCTAATCTATTGACGCCGACGAAGCATACTCGTACCCTTGCTCTGAACCAACATTACTCGTAATTCAATTCATTAACTCATTATGAAAGTTCAAGAAACAGTCAAAGACAGGCCGGCGAGCCCGTGGTTGCCGCGGTGCCTGGCATTCACGTTGATCGAGTTGCTGGTGGTCATCGCCATTATCGCGATTCTGGCCAGCATGCTTCTTCCGGCATTGGCAAAGTCCAAGACCAAGGCGACGGGCATCGTATGCCTCAATAATGGCAAGCAAATTGCCTTGGGCTGGATCATGCAAGCTGACGATAACGACAGTGTGCTTGTGGGAAACCTTGACGGCGGGAATGTTTCCACTCTCTCGAACAGCAATAAGACCTGGGCGTTGGGTTGGCTTGATTTCGGTGGTGGGACTTCTCTTGGGGCGGCTGCCGGCGGAAACTCCGACACCAATACGTTCGTGTTAACCCAGCTCTCACCGCTGGCGCCTTACATCGGCCGCTCCGCCGGTGTTTTCAAATGCCCGGCTGACAAGAGTCTGGATCGCGGCACCAAAGGCGCGCCGCGCGTTCGCAGTATTTCGATGAATGGTTATCTCGGCGAACGGGCGGGTCCCTATAGCCCTGGTTACAAACAATTCAAGAAGAGCACTGACCTGACCAGCCCGCCGCCATCCAGGACCTGGGTTTTCCTGGATGAACGTGAAGACAGCATCAATGACGGATGGTTTGCGGTTGACATGGGAGGATACGATCCTGTGAATTCGAAAGCATATACAATTGTGGACTATCCAGCCAGCTACCACAATCGGGCAGGTGGTTTCTCCTTTGCTGACGGCCACTCGGAGATCAGGAAGTGGGTCGATGGCCGAACCACACCAAATCTGAAAAAGGGCCAGCCAATCCCTCTCGGTGTTTCGTCTCCGAACAATAACGACGTGGCTTGGCTGCAGGATAGGTCATCATCAAAGGAAAAGGGCGCGACACGTTTCTAACCTGAGAGGATCTTTCCTTCAGGCTTTTTTAGCGGTCATTGGCTCGCGGCAGCGCGAGCCAATTTTTTTTCATCCTTCATGGATTGTTAAGATCGCGCTGTTAGAGGGGAAATTGATCCGTGAAGCTCCGCGAAAAAAATCCTTCGGCGAACTCCAGTGACACTTCGCAGAGTTGTCCGCAGGGACAAAGGGGATTATGGCAGCGCCTCGCGTTTGGAATTGGACTGATAACCGTTGTGATGGTCGGATTCATGACGATCTCGGCCCGGACCCGAGGACCGGCGCTCGGGGTTCCTGTCCCGCAGGATGTGGACAAACTGGAAGCGCAGTTGCGTCTTTACATCCTCGAGCAGGTCAAGTGGGTTCGCCAGGCTCCGCGTGATGCTCGTCGTCATGCCATACTCGGGATGGTCTACGCCGCCAATTCAATCTGGCCGGAGGCTCGTCTGGCATTCCGAAACGCCGCAACCCTCGATCCCAAAGAGCCTCTCGCCCAGCTCTACGTCGCGGTCGCCACCCAGGAGATGGGTGACTTCGACGAGTCGCTTAAGCTTTATCGGCAGGTGACGGTGCGATTCCCGAATTTTGCGCCAGCCCTTTACCGGCTGGGTGACGCGTTACTGCGAGCCGGAGCTGTGGATGAGGCGGAAAACGTGTTTCGCCGATTGATTGCACTGGCACCACAGGAGTGGCGTGGTTTTGCCGGATTGGGTGACGTCAAGCTTCGGAAGGGCAACTACCAGGACGCGGCCAACGACCTCGAACGGGCCATTCAAATCGATCCCAACGCGAAAGTGGCCCATCACCTACTGGGGCTTGCTTACCGCGGTTTGGGACGGCTCGAGGATGCCCAGAGAGAACTTAGCCTTGGAGTTAACGCCACCAAGTATCCGATGCCCGACGCATGGTCAGCGACGGCGCAGCAGCACATGAAATCGCTTCAGGACCAGTTTGAAATGGCCGCAGAATACGGCGAGGCAGGCCAACCCGAAAAAGCCGTGGCTCTTCTGGAGACCGCTCTCATTTATCATCCGGACAATCCCAATGTAATGAACAATCTTGCCATTGCGTACAATCGAGCCGGCCAGCCGCAAAAAGCCCGCTCCCTACTCCTAAAAGTCATTCAGATTGATACGAATAATCTTCCCGCGTATATCGCTCTGGCGGCAAGTTGCCAGGAGCTGGACTTGAACGCCGAAGCGCTCGCCCACGCCGAACGGGCCGTTCGCCTGGCGCCGACTATCGCCCAGCCACACCTGGCCAAAGCCAGCGTTCTTCTGGCAATGGCCCAGGATGCCGAGGCCCTCGCCGAATTGCGGGTGGCGCTCAGTTGCGATCCTCGGAATGCGGAAATCGAAATCGAAATGGGCGACGTGTGCTTGCGGAATCTCGACCAGCCGGGCGAGGCGCTCAAACATTATCAGCAAGCGATTCAATTGGAGCCGGCGTTTGTCGGAGGGCATGTGCGCCTCGCAGAAGTGCTGATCCGACTTCGTGACTCGCCGGGAGCGCGGAAGGCCATTGAGGATCTTCGAAAACTCGCGCCCACAGAACCTGCGCTGGTCGGTCTTGAAGCTCGGTTTCGCAACCTGGTGAATCGTTAATGCACACGTCGACCATGAAACGAATCAACCGTTCTGGTTCTCTGGCGCCTTTGCTCCTCTCCTGCTTTATTGCGGGTTGTTCCGAGTCCCGATCCCCATCGATAAGCAGTGGCTCAAATCCGGTCGATGGTCGAAATCCTGATCCCTGGTTCGAAGAAACGGCGGACAAATCCGGTCTGCACTTCCAGCACAGCTCTGGCCACACCTCACGTTTCCTGATGCCTGAGATGGAGACGGGCGGAGTCGGGTTGCTCGATTATGACGGCGACGGTTACCTTGACGTCTTCTGCTTGAATGGGGGCTCGCTTGATCCTGCGGTCACCAACAAGCCGGGGCACAAGCTTTATCGGAATCTGGGCAACTGGAAATTCGAAGATGTTACGGGGCGCGCGGGAGTTGGCGGCCAGGGACAGTACGGGATGGGCTGCGCCTGCGCCGACTTCAACGAGGACGGATTCGTCGATATTTACGTGACGGGGCTCGAACGTAACATTCTTTATCGGAACAACGGAGACGGGACATTCACGGATGTGACGAACGAAGCGCGCGTCGGAGGGGGAACGTGGGGGAGCAGTTGCGCCTTTTTCGACTACGACGGCGACGGCCATCTCGATCTGTTCATTGCCAATTATATTAAATGGTCGATCGAAGCGGAAGTGAACTGCTACTCGCGCGGCGGGCTGCCGGACTATTGCTCGCCTTTGAATTACAAATCTCCGGCAATGGACACGCTTTATCACAACAAGGGTGACGGCACGTTTGAGGATGTGACAGTTGCGGCCGGGTTAGACAAAGCCTACGGCAACGGCCTAGGTGTTGTATGCGCCGATTTCAATCGGGACGGGCGTCCTGACATTTACGTGGCGAACGATGCCATGCCGAACCAACTTTGGATCAATCAGGGTCACGGGCGATTTACTGACGAAGCCCTGATCCGCGGCTGTGCCGTTAATTCGCTCGGCATGGCGGAAGCGGGCATGGGCGTAGTTGCGATGGACATCAGCGACGACGGTTGGCTCGACCTGTTTATCACGCATCTTGTGGGCGAAGGGAACAGGCTCTTCGTGAACACGAACGGTTTTTTTGTGGACACTATCAAGCCCAGGGGACCGGGCGCGCCCAGCCTGCCATTCACAGGATTCGGCGTCGGGTTCGTTGACTTTGCCAACGATGGCGAGCTCGATGCTTACGTCGCCAATGGACGTGTCAAGTACGGTCCACGCCAACTCGATCCCCGGAATCCTTACGCCGAACCCAATACTCTTTTGCGCGGGATGGGCAACGGTGATTTCGAAGAAGTCAAAAACGCCGGGACTGCTGAGTCGCTGCTCGCTACCGGTCGCGGCGCGGCTTTCGGCGATCTGGATAACGATGGAGGGATGGACATCGTGGTAATCAACCGCGACGGGCCGGTTCATTTATTGCGGAACATTGTGGCGAAGCGGGGCGGCTGGATTATATGCCGGGTGCTCAACCGCAAAGGCAACGATGCAATCGGGGCGACAGTGCGTGTCGATGCGGGCGGGAGAAGTCGCTGGCGGCAGGTTCAACCGAACGAAGGCTATTGCTCGAGCAATGATCCGCGGCTGCATTTCGGCCTCGGTAATGTGGAAAGAATCGATCGGGTCACCGTTCGTTGGCCAAACGGCGATGAGGAGGCATTTGGACCATTCGAAGCTAATCATTTCTATCAGGTGCGGGAAGGAAACGGGCGGAAGTAGAAGATCGGCCGGCGGGCGGTCCTTTGGGAATCGGAACATGTCGGCAAATGAATGCATCTAGGATATTGACGCCGACAAAGCATCCTCGTAGCCTCACTTTGAACCAACACGAGCGAGCTAACAATGCTCATAACTCAATTGATCAAGTCATTATGAAAAGTCAAGAAACCGTCAAAGTTAAGCCGCCGCGCCCGGAGTTGTCGCGCAGCCTGGGGTTCACGCTGATCGAGTTGCTGGTGGTCATAGCCATCATCGCGATTCTGGCCAGCATGCTTCTGCCCGCGTTGGCGAAATCCAAAACCAAGGCGCAGGGCATCCTGTGCATGAGCAACAACAAACAGCTCATGCTTGCGTGGCATCTGTACGCCGGTGACAACGATGACAAACTGGTGATGAGTTTTCATGGTGGCATGGCCCAAGGCGGCTCGGCCGCATCAAGCGCGGCAAATTCGCCATGGGTGCTTGGCTGGCTGGATTGGGGCACTTCCTCCGACAACACCAACGAATTGTTCTTGATCAATCCCAAATATTCGAAATTGGCCCAGTACTTCGGCAACTCGAAAAATATCCTTAAATGTCCGGCGGACAAATTCGTCAGCCAGGCGCAACGCAAGCGAGGCTGGACGGCGCGCGTGCGGAGCATTTCGGGTAACATCGGTGTCGGCGACGGCAACGCGGAGGGCGGTCCGTGGGGAACGACCCTCTACAAGCACATCAAGAAGTCAGGTGATTTCACCGACCCCGGCCCGGCAGAAACGTGGGTCTACCTCGATGAAAACCCGGACAGCATCAACGACGCGGGTTTTTTCAATCCCACTGTTGCCAACTCCTGGATCGATCAACCGGCGTCCTATCACAATGGCGCCGGAACTTTCGCCTTTGCCGACGGCCATGCCGAAGTTCACAAATGGCATGGTTCACTAATTACCCCGCCGGCAATGAAGGTGCGATTCGCTGAAGGGGTGACCGCACCCTCGGTTAAAAACGACCCCGATGTCAAATGGATGAGTTATCGCGGTGGGCGCTTGTCGGCGAAGACTCTCTGAGCTCATTGTGTCTTGAACTATCTTTGTTATGAAAACCTCCCTGCGCTTCCTGTTTTTTATTGGACTGAGTATTTTAATAGCCGTGAGCTTTGCCGGTTGTTCGAAGGAAGCCGGGCCCGACAAGAGCGTAGATGTTTCGGCCATGATCACCGCGCTCAAGAGTCCGGATAAGGACGCGCGTGAAAATGCTTGTGTCGAGCTCGCGAAAGCCAAAGAAAGCGCGGCGCCAGCCGTAACCGGGTTAATTGAGCTGTTGAAACATTCCGAGCCGGAGACGCGCCGCCTCGCGGCTTACGCTCTCCAGGAGATTGGACCCAAAGCGGCAGCGGCCATCCCCGCGCTACAGGAACTGTTGAACGACTCGGAGCGAACGGTGATCACCCAGGTCATCAATTCGCTGAGATCGATCGATCCCAAGTCCGTGCCGGCTGAGAACGTGCCGAATGTCGAATTGAATTTATCCAGCGCCATTAATGTGGGTGCATTTT
>JBDTOW010000088.1:0-9207 GCA_039933075.1 Verrucomicrobiota bacterium
CATCAGCTCACCAAAGAACAGTTCCGCGATAACACTGTCGATGCCGCCGAGATCGGTGCCGCCGAATCCGGCAACGCGCTTTATGTGGTGGAAGTGAATCCACGCGGGGAAGGCCCGTTGGCCGTTGTGCGCGTCCGATTCAAAGTTCCCGGCACGGACGAATATCGCGAACAGGAGTGGGTTGTGCCCTACACTGGCAGCGCCGTCGCGCTGGAACAGGCCAGCTCCGCCATGCGCCTGGCAGCGACCGCGAGCGCGTTTTCCGAATGGTTGGTGTCGAGCCCGTACGCCGCCGAAGTTACGCCCGACCTTTTGCTCGGTTACCTGAGCGGCGTGCCTGAGACTTATGGCATCGATCCTCGTCCGAAGCAACTTGAGTCGATGATCCGACAAGCGAAGAGTGTGGTGGGGAGATGAGAATGCAAATCCGAATTCCGAAGGTCGAAATCCGAAGAGAATTCGACGTCCAAAGCCGCCGGCTTTTAACGCCGAGGGCTGCCCGGAGTCGTAGCGCAGAGTTGCATTCTGCCGTATCGCAGATTTGCAATCTGCGACGCGTTGGACGCTTCGGGAACTCACGCGCGTGCGAACGTTTTGCCGAATGCAATTCGGCGATACGGCAGATTGAAAATCTGCGCTACCTCCCGGGCGAGTCGCCGCGCCAAGCACTGCTCCACTTCCATTCGTCTGGCGCGGCACAGAGTCTCGCTTTGACCGGATTGTTCACGACGTAACGACAGCACCGCGAATGTTCCTGATCGTTGCGAATCCAGTGGTCGAACGACTCCGGCTGCCAGAAAGTCTGGCCGGTGCGACCGAGGAGCTTGTTCGCTTCGCGGGCTATATAGCTCTTCCAGCTTTGCAAAATCTTGCTCAACGAATGGTTCGGCATTGGCCAGAGCACGGTGTGAACATGGTTTGGCATGACGATCCAAGCATCCAAGCGGTAACGTTCGCCGTCAGAACAACGAAGCGCGTTGGTGAGCAAATCAGCTATCTGGGGCCGCTTGAGCCAGCATTCGCCCGCGCTTTTGTCCAGATAGTCCTCGAGTTTCCGAAAGTAATTCCGCTCGATCTCGTCCAAGGATTCTGGCTTTGGCGGTTCGGTGCCAAGTTTCTTTGCGGCGGCGAGTTGAACGCGGAATCGCTGCAGCCGTTCGGCACGCTCGGCTTGGTATTTGAGCAGGACGTCCTTTGGCAGCGAATCCACGAGACGAAACGTGACGAAGTATCTCGACCCCTCACGTTTCACGTGCGGCAGGTATCCCCGTGTGTGGATTCCCGAACGCAGGGGATCGGCCGATTCCGGCCTAACGCCAGTTGCGCGCAACTCATATTTCACGCGTTCGGTGTGCGGATTTCGCTCGGCCGGGAACATCGATGGAGATTAGCCCGGAACGCGTGGGTTCCGCAACCACGGCGACGCACGCGGCGTCGTAGCGCAGAGTTGCACTCTGCTGTCTCGCAGATTTGTAATCTGCAACGCGTTGGACGCTTCGAGAACCCACGAGCCTGCGAACGCTTTGCCGAGTGCAACTCGGCGATACAGCAGATTGAAAATCTGCGCTACGATGCCTCGTGCGTCCGTTCGCTTGTTCACTCTTCTGAACTGACTTTCATCCTCGGTCTCCGGGTTGCGACCGATGGGATTTTGTACTTATTCATACTATGAAACTGTGCAGTCTCTATCTGGTTACGCTTGTCTTGCTTTTTAGCACAACGCCTCAGCTTGCCGCCGCCACCGCGGAAGTGAAAAACCTCTCCATTAACGGCGGGCTCGAAGACGGCAAGGTGCGACTGGTGATCGATGCCGTGCTCAACAACTTGCCCGGTGACAAGGACAAACTCATTTACGCCACCGCACTTCAGCAATCGATCACAGCGGGGCGCGACCGGCTCACCAACATCATCACGGCCACGCTCGACATCCTCCAGGGCGAGCCGAACGAATTGCCCCTCGCCATCAGCGGCGACGGCGAAATTTGGCACGTCAGCGGTGTTGTGCTGCAAGACTGGAGCGTCCGGCAGGAAACCAATGGCAGGCGCATGCTCGTTCTGCGTCCGCGCAAATCCGACAAACCGCTCACTCAACTTGTGGTCATCATCACGGCGGAACAGGAACTCAATACTCTCTCGAAGCCATTGGCGATCCTCACTCTCACGCCGTCGCAACCCGCGTTGTTCAACGGTTATGTGAAGATCGAAAGCACACCGGAACTCGACGTGAAGCCGGAAAATCCGGTCGGCCTGGTCCCCATCGAAGCCAGATTTCTGCCCGAGTCATTGCGTGGCGCAACCAAACCGGACGAACCGGAGGCGCTCACGTTCCGTTTCCACGGCTCGGCCTATTCGTTGGCGCTGATAATCACTCCAGCCGATCTCGAAGCCCGCCGGGTCGTGTTGAAAGACTTCAAGCTTACCGGCCAGATCCATGACCAGGCGGCCACATTTACTCTCACAGCAACAGCGCGGGTAAACAATTCCAAGGGCGGCTCGCTGAGACTGTTGACTGGAAACGTCGCGCTAACTGGCGTCGAGCCGCATCCAGACTTCCGCCTGCGTTTGGATCAGGGTCAATTCGTGCTCGAGTTCGACCAGCCAGGCGATTTTCCCATCCGGCTCAAGTTCAACGCGGCGGTCAAGCAGAGCTCCGAAGGCCTGCCGGGTTGGAGCGGCGTTGATTTCCGCGTCGCGCGCGGCACGCTGCAACCGCTCGTCTTGCAGGGGCTCGCCGCCGACACTCAATTTCAGTTCGACGGCGCGGCGCGCCCCGAGCGGATGGGCAACGAGTTTGTCAGTTTCCTGCCGGCGGACGGCGTGGTGAAGCTGTTCTGGAAAGAGTCGCGACCCGAAGCCGAGGGCAAGCTCTTCTACGCTGCCGAGATGTTGTCGCAAATCAGCATCGCTCCCGGACTCATGCGTCAGGTCGCACTGCTCGATTTCAAAGTCATGCAAGGCGAATTGAACCGTGTCTCGCTGGTCTTGCGCGGCCAAGGTGAAGTCACCCGCGTCCAGGGCGACCAGGTCATCGCGTGGAATGTTGAGCCCGTGCCGAACTCCGGAGATCGCCGCCTCATTGTGCAGTTCAACCAGCCGCAAAAGGACCGGTTCGCGATACAGGTCCAAATGCAGACGTCGCTCGGCGCATTCCCGCAGACGGCGGATGCGGTGCAATTGCGGCCGGACGGCGCAACACGATTAGCTGGCCACTTCCGCATCGTGAACGACGGCGCCGTGCGGCTCGAAATCGTGCAAGCGAACGGGCTGTCGCAGATTTCGCCTGAACAATTTCCCGAGACCGATGCCACCAAGGAACTCTTTCGCGCCGCCGGCGCCCAGCGGTTCGCCTACCGTTTTTCGGGCGCTGAGTTCGGGCTGCGCATTCAGGCCGATCAAATTCTGCCTGAGCTGACTGTGTCGCAAGTGCTGGTCTATCACCTCGGCGAAAACGAGCTGGCGATTGACACCGAGATCGAACTCGACATCCGCGAAGCGCCATTGCGCGAGCTGCTGCTTCGCGTCCCGAAAGGCTATGCCGTTGCGCGGCTCGCGGCTCCGGGAATGAATGATTACTTCCTGCGCGAGCCGCCGGATCAGCCCGATGCCGAGCTCCGTTTGGTTTACGGCCAACCCATCGCGGATCGGCAGGTGATTCAACTGCGCCTCGAACGAAACCAGGCTCTCGGCGCCTTGAGCTGGCCGTTGCCGCGAATCGAAGTCAACAAGGCGAAATCCGTGCGCGGGCACGTAGCGATATCCGCGGACACCGGCTTTCGCCTGACACCAGAGCGCACGCAAGCCCTCACGGAAATCGCCACGACATTCTTCCCACGCAAGGTGCCGGGCATTCAGTCAGCGTTTCGATTGAGTGACCCGGCGTGGCAGGCGACACTGCGGGTGGAACGGTTGCCACAGACCGTGCAGGCCGATGCGGTTCACTTATTCTCAATCGCCGAAGGCATTGCTTACGGCAGCAGCCTGATGAACTACTCGGTTTCCGGCGCACCCGTCTCTGCATTCCGGATCGAATTGTCGGACGAGTACTTCAACGTCGAATTCACCGGGAGAGATATCCGCAACTGGCAGAAAACCACGGACGGATTTGTCGTGCAATTGCACACGCCGGTGTCGGGTGCTTACACCCTGCTGGCGACTTACGAGCGGCCGTTCAAGGCGCAAGGGGAAACGCTTGCCTTTACCGGTGCGCGCCCGCTCGACGCGCAGTCCGAGCAAGGCCACACACTCGTGATCAGCGCCTATCAGTTCCAAGTTCAGCCAATCGACGTTTCGGCGGGTCTGCTTCGACTCGAAACGGGCGAAGTGCCGCCGGAGTACCGCCTGTTTTTTGATGCGCCGATCCTCGCGGCCTATCGCTACACATCGCGTCCATTCAATCTGCGGCTCGCGCTCAGCCCGCTCGCGCAAGGCGATTCGCTCAGCCAGGTGGTGGATCGCGCGTCGCTCACCACGCGCATCTCGAAGGAAGGCCAGGTGCTAACCGACGCCCGTTATTTCATTAAGAATCGCGGCAATCCGAACTTTCGGATCACGCTCCCGGACGGAACGCAGTTGTGGTCAGCCACGGTCAATGGCGCGGCGGTTGTGCCCGTGAACGATGGGAACGCGAACCTCATTCCGCTGCCGCAACGCGCCGACCCGAACGCGGTGCTGACGCTGGATTTGAAACTCGCGGCGCTTCCGAAAAATCCCAAGCGCGTGACCATCGCCGCGCCCGTGGTGGCCGCGCCGGTCATGCTGGCGGAATGGAAGCTACAACCGGATACGGGCCAGCGTCTGGTCTATCGCAGCGGCTCGCTTACGCCCGTGGGCGACGGTGTGACGGACGTTTCAGGCTTTGCCGGGCTGGCTCGGATATTCAAGGGAGACGAGGCAGGTCGGGCGATGGTAGCGCTTCTCGCGGCGCTGATTTTGGTGGGGCTTTCCGTGATGGTCTGGCGGTGGACCGGTCGGGACGGTGTTTACAAATTCAGCTCTCGGCACCTGTCCGGGCTCGTGCTCGGCCTCATTTCGTTTGCCATCGCTGTCGCAGCGTTCATCAGTCTCGGGGACATGGTTGAGAGTCAGAATCTAACGGTGCCGCGCGATCTGACGTTCTTGGCACCGGTGCAACAAGCGAGCAGCGCATTGAGCGTTGAAGTGGCCAACGCCGAGGATGGAATCTCAGTGCTCGACTTAATCGGTTACTCATGGCCTGTGCTGTTTGCGGTCGCGCTGTGTGGGTATGCATGGATAACGGACAAGCAATGGTTCAAGCCGCTCGGGTGGATTCTCGGTTGGACCCTCATCGCATGGACTGCTTTGCGGTGGCCTAACGGCGCGGCGGCCTTCCTCGGCGTTGTCGTGGCGTTTTTGGGGTTGCACATTGTCATTCCCGCGCTGCGGCAACTATGGCGATTGCCAGGAAGGCCGAAGCCTGCACCGCAGCCGCCCTCTGAGAGTGGCAAGGCGCCGGCAGTTGTCGCATGGATAATCGGTGGCTTCATTTGGTTCAGTCTCGGGAGCGTGGCACTTGCGCGTAACGCAGATTTTCAATCTGGGCTACGTATTGCGGAGCCTTCCCTGGCGGAATCCGTCACACAGACCATTCGCATCGAACAAAAGTTCGCGCTGGCAACGGCTCAGATTCGCTGGCAAGCGGTAAAGGGCCAGATGCTGCCGCTGTTGTTCGAGCCAGCGGTGGTCACGCGGGTTACCTTTCCAACGAACTCGCTCAAGCTCGTGCAAGCGCCGGTAGATTCCAAGGCAGCACAGCAATTGCTCGCCCAGGAAAGCGGCCTCTTTACCATCGAAATTCAATACCAGGTGCAGGTGACCAAGAAGGATGCCGAAAGCGGTTTCGTTCTTCCCACGCAGTACGGGTTGATCAATCAACTTAGGCTCGACCTCGTCAACACGGACGAGGACGTAACCTCGCCTCACGCGGTCTCGGTTCAACGCGAGAATCTCGGAAGCAATACCGTCGCGATGCTGGTGCTCTCTCCCGTCAATAACGCGTGGATTGCCTGGAGACCGCGCAGTCGCGACGTGAGGCGCGAGAAACCGGTGTTTTATGCTGAGATTCACCAACTTTATGTGCCTTCGGCGGGTGTGATTGAAGGCGCGCATTACGCCGCAATTCGGCTGGCCCAAGGCGAATTAAACGAGTTGATTTTCGACGTGCCCAGTGGCGCCACCATCACGGACGTGAACGCAATCGATCCCGTTACCAGCCAGCCGCTGCCTCCCAAGTCGATCATGTCGCACTGGCGTTTCGATCCTGATGCTCGCAGGCTGCATGTGAATTTGAGCCCTCCGCAGTCCCGGCTGTTTGTTTTGCTTGTCCGTTCGCAAGTCTCCACCGGGCCGTTGCCATTCGAACAGTCGATTGGGTTGTTATCCGTGGAAAATGCGGCGGGCCAGATCGGTCTGCTTGGCATTGCCACTCGCAACGAAGTGCAGCTTGACACCGTGTTCGCCAATGCCTTTTCCCCCATCAATCTCGATGACTTCCCCGGGACTGTAGCGCAATTAATCCAGGCGCAGCTTCCGGGACTGACCATACGCCGCGCCTTTGGTTACGCGGATGTGAAAGCCACAATTTCCTTGAAGGCGTCGGCTGTCGAGCCGGACGTTCGGGTTGAGACGCAGGACACACTTTCGCTGGGTGAAGATCGCACTGTGCTGGCGTCGAACGCTGCGATTGAGATCACCCGGGCGGGCATCTTTCGGTTGAGCTTTGTGCTCCCCGCGGGGTTGGATGTAGAGTCCATCAGCGGACCGGCGTTGAGTCATTGGACCGAGGTGAGGACCGACGCGGGGCGGATGATCACGTTGAACCTGCGCGGCAAGACCGAAGGCCAGCAGCAGTTCGCGATCAGCCTGGCCGGGCCAGGTGTCAAGGCAACGAATGCCTGGACGGTGCCGCAATTAATCCTGCGCGAAGCAAGCAAGCAGCGCGGAACGCTGGTGATTGCGCCGGAGCAAGGAATGCGCTTGCAGGTTGGGGCGCGCGCGGGGGTTACGCAGTTGGACCCGCAAAAATCCGGCATCCGGCAGAAGGGCGTATTCGCTTTTCGCGTTTTGCAGGTGCCGTGGAATCTGACGCTCGCCATCGAGCAAGTGGATCCCTGGGTTCAAGTGACGAGCCTGCAGCACGCCATGATCAATGAAGCGCAGGTGAAAGTAATTGCGAACTTGCAATATCAAATCGAGAACACGGGCCTGAAAGCGTTTCGGCTCTTCGTGCCGACCAATGCCGAAAGCGTGCGTTTCAAGGGCGAGCAGGTCGCGGACTTCCTTCCGCTTGCTGGCACGGTGACCAATGGTTTGCAGCAATGGGAAGTCAAATTACATCGGCGTGTTATTGGGCAGTACCTTTTGCAGGCGAGCTACCAGACGCTCGTGGCCGAGAAGGCGACGGAGACTACGCTGCGAGGTTTGCAAGCTGCCGACGTGAATCTTCAACGAGGCTTTGTCACCGTGCAGTCCGGTGGGCGGTTGCAAGTACGGGTGGACGCCACACCCGCCGCGCTTCAGCCAACCGAGTGGCAAAGCATTCCGCGCGTGCTCCAGCAGGACTTGCAAACGGTGTCGGCCAATTTCGCTTACCGGCTCGTCGAACCTTCCTTCCAACTTTCGTTGCAGCTCGACCGCCACGAGGCTACCCGGCTTCTGGATGGCCGCGTGAACAGCATCACGTTGACCTCCGTGATTTCCGACGACGGAGTGATGCTCACGCAAGCGTGCCTGGAAATGCTCCCGGGAGACAAGCGGCTTCTCTATCTCACGCTGCCAAAGGACGCGCGCTTTTGGTTCGCGTTTGTCAATCAAAACGGCGTCTGGCCGTGGCGCGAACAAGACCGCATATTGATTCCGCTCGAGCAGCGATCGCGCGACGGGAAGGCAACTCCGGTGGAATTATTTTACAGCAGTCAAATTGGCGCCGCGGGCCAGCGCGTGCTCGATTTGGAGCTTCTCGCCCCGAAGTTTGATCTGCCACTGGAGAACATCACCTGGCGTGTTTATTTGAATGAGAAATGGCAACTCAAGAATTGGACGGGGAATTTGCAGTTGCACCCGCAACAAATCGTGCCGCGCGCCGCCGCCGTGGACGTGCAAACGTATTTGCAAAACGAAGCGGGCGCGCAACGCGAGAAAACCAACGAAGCCGAGCAAATGCTGGCGCTCGGCAACACCGCGCTTGAGCAGGGCGATCCCCAGCAAGCGCGCCGCGCTTTCCAGTCGGCCTTCGGTCTGAGCCAGGGTGACGATGCCTTCAACGAAGACGCACGGGTGCAACTCAACAACCTCAAACTGCAGCAGGCGCTCGTGGGTTTGAACGTGCGGCAATCCGCCGTCAGCGGCGCCTCCGATGCGCTGGCTGGCAAATTGCGCGACCTGCGTGCCCGCAAGGACGTCAATTACACCCAGCAGGACGCCAAGGCCATTATCGACCGCAATTCGGCCGAAGAGAATTCCGCCTTCATGCGGCTGGCGCAGCGGCTTATCCAACAACAGGACGCCGCGGTCAGCAGCCCTGCCGCCATTCGTGCCGCCGTTCCCGAGCAAGGCCGCCTCCTCACCTTCAAGCGTGCCGTTCTCGTGTACCCATGGGCCGGTTTAAGGATCGGACTGGTGGCCAAAGCAACCAAGGCCGCGTCGTGGAATGTGCGGCTCTTGATTCTCGCCGGCGCCTTCATCGTTCTGGTTTCATTTGCGTGGATGGGCCGCTCGTTTCATCGGAAAGAGTCCAAAGCGAACCGACCATGACTCAACACGGCCTGGGTTGGACATTCTAGATTCAAGAAAGCCAGCGTCACGGGGCGGGGACGGCCTGGCCTTCGTAAACACTGTTTTACGGGGACGAGGCCGTCCCCGCCCCTTTCTTGAATCCACGCTGTGGGTTAGTGGCTCATTAATCAGGCCAGTATCTGCTTGACCACTTCACCATAAACGTCAGTCAGACGAAAATCCGCATCCGGCGATTCGTCGCGTTGAAAAGCTTCCAGATCTTCCGGCGTCGGCGGCAAGCCGATGAGGTCGAACGTCAGGCGACGCAACAAGACCAGTTTGCCGGCATCGCGCGACGGAGTCAGATGTTTCTCTTCCAGTTCGGCGAGAATGAATCGGTCGATGGGGCCGCGCGGCCAGGCTTGAGGGCGCCAGTCTGAATGGGAGGTTAACGCGGTGTTCTGAAAATGCGCCGAA
>JBDTOW010000089.1:0-9203 GCA_039933075.1 Verrucomicrobiota bacterium
AGGCCGGAAGATTGCCGGTCTGGATTTGTGGCCGAGGATTGTTCCGCGCAGGCCGCTTGAAATATTTCACGCGCGAACTGACCGCGCTCAGAATCGCCTCCTGTTTGGCTGGTCCCACCTCGGAGCGGAATCTGATCAGCAACTCTCCTGGAGCCACTGCGGAAACCTGTCCGTCCTGGTTGGTGAATGCCGCGCTTGCCGACTGCGAAGTTCTGGCAACTCCGAGTGGTAGCGGCTGATTCTGGCTTTCAACCAGAGCAGGCGAACACCAGAGAACCAGCAGGCCGACAAATAGTAACCGTCTCATTCTATGCCTCGATCGGCAACGGACCGCAGTCTCTCAGACAACTAATCGCAAGCCTGCGTTCGTACACGACGGTTGCAATATGTCACAGAAATTGAGCTTGCGCACACTTCGGCAAACCCGGACAACCCACAGCCCCGTCCAATCCCACGAATCTCTTTGAATTCGATCTTTCATCCAGGGCTTTGCTTCAGAGGCAAGTTCTCCCGTCGTTGATGGTAAGAAGTCCTCTTGGCTAACGACCAAGACTCCTGGTAAAGCCGCATAACCGCAAGTTGTATTCCCACCTCAGCGATATTCGGCTCCCAGGATACGTTGCTGAGCTCGAATTGAAAATCAGATGTCTACGAGGTCGTCGCGTCCGGAACCTCTTCGATTTCTTCGCTGATCACCGGAGCGATCGCCTGCAACTTGTCACTTTCGTCAAGATTGATGAGTTTTACGCCCTGGGTGTTTCGCCCAGCTTCGCGAATATCCTTGACCGCGGTCCGAACCATTTGCCCGGCGACGGTGATCAACATGATTTCATCCTTATCGTTCACCGTGAGCGCCCCAATGACTCCGCCAGTCTTCTCGTTCGTCTTCATCGTGATCACCCCTTTGCCACCGCGCGACTGAAGGCGATACTCCTCGAAGTCAGTACGCTTGCCGATCCCATTTTCCCCCGCCACGAGAAGGGTGGCGTTCGGCACGACGATGGCAAGGGCCACCACTCGATCACTCGTTTCAAGACTAATGCCCCGCACGCCGCCGGCTGGCCGGCCCATCGAGCGAACGTCCTCCTCCGAAAAACGAATGCTCTGACCTTGATGCGTGATCAACACACCTTGGTCGTGGCCCGTGGTGAGTTTGACATCGATCAACGTATCACCCGGTTCTATCCCGATCGCGATAATACCGCCTTTGCGGATATTCGCAAACTCTTCCAATGCGGTCTTCTTGACCGTTCCCTGGTGTGTCGCGAAAAACAGGAAAAACGGCTGCTGCCACGTTACGTCGTCTTTGTTCGGGCCTGTCTTTGAAATCACTCGAATTAGCGCGGCAATCTTTTCGTCCGATTTCAGTTCAAGGAGATTGGCGATGCTCCGGCCCTTGGACACGCGGCCCATATCCGGGATCTCGTGGACGCGCTCGACATAGACGCGCCCAGAATTTGTGAAGAACATTAAATAATCGTGCGTGCTGGCGGTAAACAGGTGCTCGATGAAATCAGCCTGTTCCCCTTCCAAAACGGAAGTTTCGCGGGTCGTCATTCCGATGACGCCCTTGCCGCCGCGGCGTTGCGCCCGGTATGAACTGACATTGGTCCGCTTGATCAGCCCGTTGTGGGTAATTGTAATGATCACTCCTTCGTTGGCGATCAGATCCTCAATCGCAATGTCGCCTTCGTCCGGCACCAGCTCTGTCAAACGCGGGGTCGCGTGCTTCTCTTTGATTTCCTTCAACTCGTCCTTGATGATCGTGAGCACCCGGGCCTCTTTGGCCAGGATGTCCACCAGGTCCTTGATCTTTTCAATCAGCGCGTCGTATTCGGTTTTGACCTTGTCGTGTTCCAAACCCGTAAGTTGATAAAGGCGCAGTTCCAGAATGGCGTTGACCTGGGCCTCGCTGAGCTCGTAGCGGCCATTGTTCAAGCGCGCCTCACTCCGAATCAATATGCCGAGGCTTTCCACCTGCCCACGGATGAAATCAAACGCGAGCAGTTTAATCTTTGCTTCGTCGCGATTGGCGGAATTTCGAATGATGCGGATAAATTCGTCGAGATTACCGAGCGCGATCAGGAAACCTTCCAGGATTTCCGCGCGTTCCTCCGCCTTGCGCAGTTCGAATCGCGTCCGCCGAATCACCACTTCCCGCCGGTGCTCGATGTAGCAGTTAATCAGCTCTTTGAGATTCAGCGTCTTGGGCCGGCCACGGTCAATCGCCAGCATGTTCACGGCAAAAGAGGCTTCCAACTGGGTGGACTTGTAAAGATTGTTAATGACCACCTTGGGAATCGAGTCGCGTTTGAGCTCGATCACCACCCGTGTGTGCTCGTCCGATTCATCGCGCACACCGGTGATATCCGTGAAGCCAGGAGTTTTCTCATTCACCAGATCAGCAACGCGCTCAACCAGAACCGCGCGATTCACGTTGTAGGGAATCTCAGTTATTATGATTTGCTCGCGGCCGCCTTTGAGTTGCTCGATCCCGACCTTCCCGCGGACCTTTACCGCTCCGCGTCCGGTGTGGAAATACTGTTTGATGCCTTCCAACCCGCACAGCATGCAGCCGGTCGGGAAATCCGGCCCTTTGACGAACTTCATCAACTGCTGGATGGAGATGTTCGGGCTGTCGATCTGGGCGCAGACGCCATCGATAATCTCACCAAGGTTATGCGGCGGGATATTGGTCGCCATGCCGACGGCGATGCCGGTGCCACCGTTTACGAGCAGATTTGGAAACGCGGCGGGAAATACGGTCGGCTCGGTGCGGGTCTCATCGTAGTTCGGGATAAAATCCACCGTTTCCTTGTCCATGTCCTCCATGAGAACCGCGCCGAGCGGAGCCAACCGCGCCTCGGTGTACCGCATGGACGCCGGCGGGTCGCCTTCCACGGAACCGAAGTTCCCCTGGCCGTTAATGAGCAGTTCGCGCATAGCCCATGGCTGCGCCATGTGAACGAGCGTCGGATAAATTGCCTGGTCGCCGTGTGGATGGTAATTGCCCATCGTCTCGCCAACGATCTTGGCGCATTTAATGTGCTTGCGGGTAGGCATCACCCCAAGGTCGTGCATCGCGTAAAGGATGCGGCGTTGTGAAGGTTTCAATCCGTCGCGGGCGTCGGGGAGCGCGCGCGAGATGATGACCGACATCGAATAGTCGAGGAATGAATTCTTGATTTCGTCGGCGACGTTAATCCTGGCGATTTTTTCATTCGCGGCATACAACGGCGTGTTGCTTGCCGGCGGTGGTTCATCTGGAACATTTGGTTCTATCGGGTCAGGCATAAATCCCGGGCGCTTCCCTTAAATATCGAGATTGCGGACGTTCAGCGCGTTGTCTTCGATGAACTGCCGCCGCGGCTCGACCTCTTCACCCATCAGCCGGGTGAACATCGCTTCCGCCTCGACGGCGTCGGTGACGTCGATACGGAGCAACTTGCGTTTGTCGGGATTCATGGTCGTCTCGAAGAGTTCCTTGGGATTCATTTCCCCCAGACCTTTGAACCGCTTGATCTGCAGCCCGCGCCGGCCGACCTCCTTGATGCTGGAAAGGATTTCCGGAATCGAAAAGAGAGGCTTTACGATCGCCCTTTCGCCTTCGCCCTCGATCAGCTCAAAGAGCGGCTTGTCCTGGGCGGCATAGTGGTCGACGCTCAGGCCCTTCCTGGCCAGCTTGCCGAGCAATTCTTCGATCGCTTTGCTTTCGTGGAGTTCAACATGCCGGGCGCGACGGTGGCCGTTCCGACTTTTCTCCGCTAAAATCGGTTCCGATTCATCCTCGCCGAACAAACCCAAATCAGGGTTCGTATCGCCGAATTTCTTCAGTTCCTCTTCGGCGCGAAAATACTGAACTGTCTCATTGTTGCCCTCGCGAACCTTCACCAGGTGGCGAGGTAATTCGTGGGTCTGCGGATCGCGACGCTCGACGTACTCGGCGAAATCCCCGCCGTGGCGGCGAAGCGCGTTGGCGTACTTGTCCAGGGTTTCCAGCAATTCGAGAATCTCCGCAAGCTGCTTTTGATTGAGCTCCTTGTCGTCGGCCAGATTGCGCAGTTTGACCTCTTCGACGCCAAGCTGAATCAGGATTTTGTTTAGCTGCGGGTCATCATCAACGTATTCGACCCGCTTCTTGCGCGATATCTGATAGAGCGGCGGCTGTGCGATGTAGACAAAGCCTTGCTTTAGCAATTGAGGCATCTGCCGGTAAAAGAATGTCAGCAGCAACGTGCGGATGTGCGACCCGTCGACGTCCGCGTCAGTCATGATAATTATTTTGTGGTAACGAAGTTTCTCGATATTGAACGCGCCTTCGCCTTCGCCATCCCCAATACCCGTGCCGACGGCGGTAATCATCGTTCGGATTTCGGTGTTTTGCAGGACCTTGTCCAAACGGGCTTTCTCGACGTTGATCAGTTTGCCGCGGATGGGCAGGATGGCTTGAAATTTCCGATCGCGTCCTTGCTTGGCAGAACCGCCGGCGGAATCGCCTTCGACGATATAAAGCTCGGTGTTGGCCGGATCGCGATCGGAGCAGTCAGCGAGTTTGCCGGGCAGACCGCCTCCCGTGAGCGCTCCCTTGCGAACGGTCTCGCGAGCCTTGCGGGCCGCTTCCCGCGCGCGGGCGGCCAATAACGCCTTTTCCACAACCTTTTTGGCGACGCCGGGAGTCGAGTCGAAAAAGGACATCAGGCCTTCGTAAATGACCGAAGAAACGATGCCTTCAATCTCGGTGTTCACCAGTTTGACCTTGGTCTGTGATTCAAACCGGGGATTGGGCAGCTTGACACTGACGACCGCGACCAACCCCTCGCGCACGTCATCACCGGAAAGGACTGGATCTTTCTCTTTCAACAAATTGTTTTGCTTCGCGTACTGGTTGATTGCGCGCGTCAGCGCCGTCCGAAACCCGGTCAGGTGTGTTCCGCCATCGGTGTTGGAGATCGAGTTGGCGAAGCAAAGGATCTGGTCCGAATAGCTGTCGTTGTATTGAAGGACGCAATCGACGAAGACCTCGTCTTTCTGGGTGCTCAAAACGATGGGCTTCGGATGGACTACCTGCTTATTGCGGCCAAGCTGCCGAACAAATTGCTCGATGCCCGCTGGATAAGAGAACGTTTCCTGCTTGTTCTCTTCCCTCTCATCCGTGAGCACGATCTCAACGCCCGGATTCAGGAAGGCCAGTTCACGCAGTCGGTTCGCGAGTATTTCGAACTTAAACTCCGTCGTGATCGTGAAAATCGTCGGGTCGGCCTTGAAGGTTATCAGCGTGCCGGTGCTCTTCGATTTGCCAATGACTTCCAACTTTTGTGTTGTGACGCCGCGTGCAAAGGCCATGTAATACACTTGACCGTCCCGCGAGACTTCCACCTTGAACCAATCCGAAAGCGCGTTCACGCACTTTGCGCCCACCCCGTGCAAACCACCGGAGTATTTGTAGGCACCCTGCCCGAATTTACCTCCGGCATGAAGATTGGTCAGCACCAGTTCAACGGCGGGCATTTTCCACTTCTGATGCATGTCCACCGGTATTCCCCGGCCGTCATCGCGGATCGAGCAAGAACCGTCCACATGAATGACGACTTCAATGTGCTTGCAGTAGCCCGCGAGATGTTCATCAATAGAGTTATCGAGCACCTCGAACACACAGTGATGCAGCCCCCTTTCGTCGGGGTCGCCAATATACATTCCCGGCCGCTTCCGCACAGCCTCAAGACCTTCAAGCTTGTCGATCTTTGACGCGTCGTATTTCTCGACGGAATCCGGGCTTGTGGACATAGAATCTACTTCAATTACTACGCTTTCAGCGGCCATAAAAAATACACCATCGGGTCACTATCAACAATGAAACTAACTGCGGAATAATCTAAAGAAATCCGCCGCCAAACACAAACCAAAAATGACATTCTTTCGAGCTAAAACCACAACCGATTGTAGGCCGATCATACGAACCACCAAACTAATTGCGTTGGTTGGCTTTTGCTGGCATCATCCAAACTAGAGGCAAACCGCCGACTGCTCTTGTGAACGTCCAAGAAGCTTGAAATGCCCAACGGGGACCTCGATACGGTTTCAATTAACGAGTGCAGCGAACGTGAATCCGCACCTGCCGGGGGGTCGGCGCCTTAACGGACGAGGCCTCTTAGAAGTCAGTTTGAACGGGCTGCTAAGGGGTAGCTAGCGAGATCACGACAAACCAGGCGTCGTTGTATTTTTCTTTGTCGTCTCCACCAAAAATGAAGTATTCGCCTTGCACTAGCAGTTTAACCGGGTGACGAACTGTCTTAACATGTTTTCCCTCACCAACCAGCTTAAGTTCGATGGTAGCGTCATCGACGCGTTTCAACTCAAGCTCGCACTTGCGGCTCATTGCCACCTTTTGGGGCGCGTTCGCCGCAAGGACCACGTTGGTGCTGCTAACCTCGAAATAGTTCGTCCACTTGTAGAAGCGGTGTAATTTATCCGCCAGTTTGTTTTCGACTTCCTTTAACTTCTTATCCTTGGGCTTCTCTTCATCGGTTCCCCAGATTAACCGGGTCTTCAGCTTCAAGTCTCCGGCGCGGGTCTCGGCCAAGCCAAACCCCATGGCCGCCCAAGAAAGACTGAGCAGAAGGAGGAATGGAAAACGCAGAGTGCTTTGCTTAATCATTGCGGCACATATTGCTTTCGCGATCGGGGGGCGTAAACAGTTAAATTTCAATGGCTGTCTACCCAAACCACAGAGATCCCCTCCGATTCAGAACGGAAAGAAATCAGACTCGTGCCATCCGCGGTCGTCTCGATATCTGGTATCTCTGCTAAACGCAAACCCGAGCGTAAAGTAAACGGGACTTGGAGGGCGATGGCCAGCAACACGGCCAACGCTGCCACTCCGCCAAAGGGCAAGACCCATCGTCGCAGCCAGGAAAAATCGCGAATGCGGCCGGCAGGAGTCTGCGCTGGCTGGTTGCGGTCAATCTCCCGGGCGATTTTCGACCAATAAAACTCCCGCGATTCGGTCAGTTTGTGCTCCAATTCGTTGCCGCGAACCAAATCTTTGATCGCTTGCAACTCCGTGTACAAAGCCTTGGCTTCCTCACTATGGACTAGCAATTCGGCTATTTCCCGAGACTCTGCCGGAGCGAGTTCATCGTCCAGATATCTCTGTAATCTTAATTGTGACTCTCGATTCATTATCTTTCTTCTTCTCGTTTCAGACCAGCCAAGAGCGACGCGAGCCTGCGCCGCGCATAGAACAACCGCGACATCACAGTCCCAATCGAACAGCCTACCACTTTGGCGATCTGTTTGTACTCCATTTGTTCAAATTCATGCAACACCAACACCGTGCGATGCTCGGCTGAGAGTTGAGCCATTGCTTTGTCAATCGTTTGCCTCAACTCGCTCTGTTCCAGGCGAGCGGTTGGATTGACCATAACCACTGGCATATGCCGTTCCACCCCGCCTGCTTCCTCTTCCATTTGCTCGATCGACTCGGTGCGATGTCGCTTTTGTTTGCGCAACTGATCCAACGAGAGGTTGATAACAATCCGTGTCATCCAGGTTGCGAAGCTCGAATCGCCGTGGAACTGTTTCAACCGTTGCCAGCCCTTAACCCAGGCTTCCTGTGAAAGATCGATCGCCTCCTCTTCATTGCGCATGATGCTGAACGCGCGGGCGAATATTCTCTCGCGATGCCGGGCCACCAGCTCCTCGAACGTGGCCATATCGCCCTTCTGCGCCAGACGCACCAGGATTTCATCACTCGGAGGCGGTTTATCTGTATGCGTCGACATGGGTTGGACGGGGTGTCCCCCGAAGCTATTCAGGTGAACTTACAATTTACCTTTCGTGCTGGGCAATTGGCCTGCGATTCGGGGATCGCGCTGGCATGCAAAGTCAACCGCCTTGGCAAACGCCTTAAAAAGCGCTTCCACCACGTGGTGCGGTTCTCCCCCGTAGAGGAGTTCCAAATGTAAATTGCAGCGCGCCTCATTGGTGAAACCTTGAAAGAATTCGCGCACCAGTCCAAATCGGAAACGCGAAGACATGTCCTGGTTCTTTTCCTCGACCGTAATTTGTTTATGAGCCAATTCATCCAGTCCGCGCCATACCAGGAAAGGCCGCCCGCTGAAATCCACCACGCAGCGCGCCAAACATTCATCCATGGGAACGTAGGACTCTCCGCGGAATGGATTATTCGGATCAAAACCCGCGCCGTAGCGTCGAATTCCTTTCTTGTCGCCCAACGCCTTGAAGAATGCTTGCCCCAACGCAATCCCGCAATCCTCGACCGTGTGATGCGCATCCACCTCGAGGTCACCATCGCATTTCAAGCTAAGGTCCACCACCGAATGCCTGGCGAACAAGGTCAACATGTGATTGAAAAAAGGGATGCCGGTTTTGATCACCGACTTGCCAGCTCCATCGATGTTGAGTTTGACATCGATTCGCGTTTCGTTGGTGGCGCGCTTGACCTGCGCGTGCCGCGTTTTCATCCCTTTGAGTTACACGAATAAATATGAAAGCGAAACTCAAATCCTTGCCGCCAACTTCGACCCTGTGTTCAACTTCAGAAAAAATTGTTTCGCAAGATTTTGGCCTTGTTACGACCAGATGCTACCATTAACCTCCCGGGAACCACTCACCGGAGAAACATGAAACGAAAGCGAGCTTTCACATTGATCGAGCTGCTCGTTGTCATTGCCATCATCGCTATCCTCGCTTCAATGTTGCTGCCCGCGCTGGCGAAGGCCAAGGAGAAAGGCAAATCGATCAAGTGCATCAACAACCTTCGTCAGATGGGGATCGCGGCCAGAATCTATGCCGATGATCACGACGGGAAACATTGCTTCACCTTCCAGGTCCGCGGCGCAAATGTTCTTCGCCGGGCGTGGTTCAACTTCCTCCAACCGTATCAGCAGACAACAAACCTCATGCTCTGCCCGACCAAAACGCGGAAGTTCAAAGAGCTCCTCGCCTTGTACCCAAGCGAGTCAGCCGAGAAATCGATATCCAATTACGCCGCCAACTTCGCGATGGGTGGCTGCGACTGGCCCGACACCTGGCCCAAGGAAAAATGGATGCAGGTCAAAGAAATTGCCGTCAAAAGCCCGGCTAAGACCGTTTATCTAACCGATGGTGGCACCCAGGCGGTCAACACCAAAGATCCGCTCAAGTGCGTCACCGCCAAATCCGTCGAAAAACCGGGGTGCTGG
>JBDTOW010000090.1:0-9197 GCA_039933075.1 Verrucomicrobiota bacterium
GCACGCGGTGCCACCACCACTTTCGTCCAACGTGGCATCGGCGATGTCCTCATTTCCTGGGAGAACGAGGCGCTGCTCGCCGTCAAAGAATTCGGCGCAGCGAAACTGGAAATCGTCGCGCCGTCGCTCAGCATTGTGGCCGAGCCACCCGTAACGGTCGTGGACAAATTCGCGAAGAAGAAGGGAAACGAGGCGGTCGCCAAGGCTTACGTGGAGTACCTCTACTCGGACGAAGGCCAGGAAATTGCCGGCCGGAACTTTTATCGTCCCCGCTCCGAGAAAGCCGCGGCGAAGTTCGCAAACGTTTTTCCCAAGGCGGAATTGTTCACGATCGACGGAGTCTTCGGTGGATGGCAAAAGGCCCAGAAGACGCACTTCAATGAGGGCGGAGTGTTCGATCAGATATTCAAGCCGTAAACTTCAATGTCAGTGCAACATCGGTAACGTATTCGGCTCGCGGATCAGCTGGGCTTCGAGATCGAGGTAAAAATCCAGCCGACGCTCGGTTTCCGCTTCATCAATCGCGCGAGCCATGAGAAGGTAAGTCGCGTAGTGATTTCCTTCCGATTCCACCAGGCTGGCGTAGAACCGGGCCAGTTCCGGCTCGATCGCGGCCAGTTCACGGGCGAGGATCTGAAATTTCTCACAACTTCGTCCTTCGATTAAACTGCAACAGATCAGGTGATCGATGACCTGATGGCGCTGGCCGTTGCGAATCGTGCGCATTAATCCACTAATCCAAGGGCTCGGATGCGGCTGGCCGAAGGGGATTCCACGGTGCTTGAGCAGATTCAGCACAAGCTGGAAGTGTTGAAGTTCTTCAATCGCGATTGCATTGAGTTCCTCGACGCGTTGGTACAAGTCGCGATATTTCTCCAGGTTCAGCGCGGTGGTGGCGGCCTTGCGTTCAAGATGCGCGTGATCGATCAGGACGGCCGGGAGATTGGCGAGCACGGTCGGCAGCCAATCAGGACGGACTTTTTCGCGGAACAACAGCATGGCCTTGTGATAGCGGCCAAAAGCCAGGGCGCAAGCGAGAAAACAGCGGCAGATTCAATCGCACATCTTAGCGAATGCAGTCTTGCATTTTTCGGAACCGCGGGTTCGATGGTGGGATGTTTCAGTACCTGGCATTGTCCAAAGACAAATCGTGGCAGCCCGGACCGTACCCCGGCGTCGAGTTGCTGATCCTGCACAAGAACGAAACGACCGGCGGCGTCACGGTGTTGCGAAAGTTCAAGGCGGGCGTGACAATTCCCGCGCATATTCACGCGCATGCCAATGAATCCGCCTACATCCTTTCCGGAGAGTGGGAGGAGTCCGGCATTATTTATACGAACGGCACGTTCTTTTTTGCGCCGAAGGGCGAACGACACGGACCGCACCTTGCCAAAACCGAAGTCATCAGTCTGACCCTGTTCGACGGGCCGTTGACCGTCGAGTAATGCGGCTTCGCCTCAGCGTATGAGCAAAGCCAACCTCAAGATTTCGCGCCCTCCTCGTCTGCCCGGTGACGCAACATGAAACGTTTCAAGGCGATTATCTTCGACATGGACGGAGTGATTGTGGACAGCGAACCGCTGCACGAACGTGCCTTCCGGGAGATTTTCGCCGAGATGGGCTACGGGGAAAATCACGGCGTCGATTTCGCGGCCTACTACGGACGGTCGGATCTCGCTCTCTGGATTGACTTCGTTGCCAAACACGGGCCCAAACAACCTCTCGAGGAACTGGTCGAATGGAAACACAGCCGACTGGTGAAGAATCTCCGGGAAAAGCAGCCAATCTTTCCGGGCTTACCCGAGCTGCTGGAGAAGTGCGCCGCGCGATACCGATTAGGTGTTGCGTCCGGGTCCGCCCATCGTGTCATCAACGAGGTTCTCGCGATGCAGAATCTGCGCCGATTCTTTTCGGCGGTAATCAGCGCGGAGGATGTAGCCGAGGGCAAACCGGCGCCTGATATATTTCTGCGTTCCGCCGAGTTGCTCGGCGTGGAGGCCAGGGAGTGCTGCGTAATTGAAGATTCCGCGGCGGGTATCGAGGGAGCTTTGGCGGCCGGGATGAGCGTCATTGCCATCACCAACTCGTTGCCGGCTGAAAAATTGGCTCGTGCGACCAGCATTGTGCGCGACTACGCCGAGATCGAGTTGCTCCTGCTCGAGTAGCGCGCTCCCTGGAAAAGATTCGGTAATTGTGCAAATCCGAATGCCGAATCCCGAATGCCGAAAGAAACCCGAAGTCCGAAGCGCGAAGCCAGCGTCAATCGGTTGACACCTTCGGCAGCTCCGGGAACACCCAGGAAGCCCTCGCCAGGTATCTGCCACCGGCGGCGCGGGACGGATGGGAGGCAATACTTCGGATTTTGGATTTCGGAATTCGGATTTCATAACTCCAAACTCTGAATTTCCGTAAGGAGAATTGCTGGGGAAAGATTGCGCTGTATTTTTCGTTCGGGGCTATTAAGTTTTATTGTAGATGAACTTCAAGTTAACAAAATGCATTTTGGTTTTTCTTTGGTACGGTTGCAGCGCGGCGCTGGCAAAGCTCTCACCGGAACAGGCCGCAACGCTGCCGCCGCCAGCGGACCATAAGATTAATTTCAGCCAAGAGGTCAAACCGATCCTCGAGGCCAGTTGCGTCAAATGCCACGGCCGCGGCAAAGCCAAAGGCGATTTCCAGATCGACAACCGCGAAACCTTCTTGAAAGGAGGAGAATCAGGCGCCGCCGTCGTCCTGGGCAAGAGCGCCGAGAGTCGCCTCGTCGAATTGGTCGCCGGGCTGGACCCCGACAGCATCATGCCGAAGAAAGGATCCAAACTGACACCGGCCCAGATCGGCCTGCTACGCGCCTGGATTGACCAGGGTGCCGCGTGGGGCGAAGGCGTCAGCTTTGGCAAACCGCCGTCGGTCAACCTGCTCCCAAGTCGTCCGCAGATCCCTCCGGCGCGTAAAGGAATCTCGAATCCAATCGACCGGATACTCCTGCCCTACTTCGAAGCTCATCAATTCAATGCACCGCCGGTCGTCGAGGAGCGCGTCTTCGTCCGCCGGGTTTTTCTCGACGTGATCGGTTTGCTGCCAACTCCCGAGGAAGTTAAACGATTCCAGGCGGATCGTCGCTCAGACAAACGCGAGCGTCTCGTTCAGCGGTTGCTCGCCGACAACCAGGCCTACGCCCAGCATTGGCTTACGTTTTGGAACGATGCCCTGCGCAACGATTACGTCGGCACTGGATTTATCGATGGCGGCCGCAAACAAATTACCGCCTGGCTTTACTCGGCGCTGGCCAGGAATCTTCCGTACGACAAGTTTGTGGCGCAGTTGGTGAATCCGGTGCCGGGATCGGAAGGATTCAGCAAAGGCATCATCTGGCGTGGAGTGGTAAACGCCAGCCAGACTCCGCAGTTGCAGGCCGCGCAAAATATTTCGCAGATCTTTATGGGGGTGAACCTCAAATGCGCTTCATGTCACGACAGTTTCATCAATGACTGGGCGCTGGCTGATGCTTACGGTCTCGCGAACATCTACGCCGATGAACCGTTGCAGATGTATCTCTGTGATAAACCGATTGGCAAGAAAGCGGCGACGAAGTTTCTCTATCCTGAACTGGGCGACATCGATGGCTCGCTGGACAAAACCAATCGCTTGCGACGCCTGGCGGAGGTCATTTGCAGCCGGCAGGACGGCCGCCTCACTCGCACTATTGTCAATCGGCTCTGGGCGCGGCTGATGGGTTACGGACTCGTCGAACCGCTCGATGACATGGAGCAGCCCGCCTGGAACCCGGACCTGTTGTCCTGGCTCGCCGAAGATTTCGCCGACCATGGTTATGATTTGAAGCGAACGATGGCGTTGATCTTCAACTCGCGCGCCTATCAGCTTCCGGCCGTGAGTCAGGACGAACAACGCAAAAAGGATTTCGTGTTCAACGGCCCGGCGATTCGGCGAATGACATCCGAACAGTTCCGGGACGCCCTCGGTTCGCTCACCAGTGTCTGGTATGAAAAACCGGATGGGGAATTTGATTTCCTTGCGGGCCGGGATCAGAAGAACTCATCGATGCTGGCCCGGAACCTTAAGCCAAAATGGATTTGGAAAAATCCAAAAGCCCTCGATTCTGCGCCCACGGAAACGGTGTATTGGCGCAAGACTGTCCTTTTGCGAGAGAAAGCGTCTGAAGCGCATGTCGTTTGCACCGCCGACGACAACTTCACGCTCTACGTGAACGGCAACAAGGCCGGGTCGGGCAACGATTGGGAAAAACCGAAATTTTTTGATCTGAACCCCTACCTCTTGAAAGGCGAAAATGTCATTGCGATCGAAAGCGCCAACGGAGGTGACAAGCCAAACCCGGCCGGACTGATGCTCTACGCCCGTGTCCGTCATTTCCGCTCGCCGGCGCAGAAGAGCGGCGAAATGATAATGGACTTTACCTCCGACGGGACCTGGCTTTGGACCGTCGAGAAAAAAGACGGCTGGGAAAAACCTGGTTTCGCGGACGAAGCCTGGACCAAGGCCGTTGTCCTCGACGACAGCAAGCTCGAGAACCGCCAGCTCGAAAGCCGTTTTTCCGCCATCCTCTCGATGCCCACTCAATACGGGCGGATCCGGGCGGCGTTGGTCAAAGCAGACCCACTGGCGATAGCGCTGGGCCGGCCGAATCGCGAACAAGTGATCACGCTCCGGGCATCGGCGGCAACCACCTTGCAAGGACTGGAGCTGACCAACGGCGGAAGCCTGGCCGGATTGCTCAGCCGGGGCGCGGAGAAACTCGCCGCAACTGATGCGACCAACTCCCGGGCTCTGGTTGAGAAACTTTACGAGCGCGCGTTCGGGCGGCAACCTTCCATCGAAGAAGCGTCGGTGGCGAAGGGACTGGTTGGCGCACCGGTGAAGAAAGAGGGCGTGGAGGACCTGTTATGGGGCATGGCGATGCTTCCGGAATTTCAATTAATCTACTAAAGAGAACCTATGAAAACGAGCAATAAGTGGACCCGGCGTGATTTTCTGAAAACCGCGAGCGCCGCCACGCTTTCCGCGCTGGCGGCGGGGAATCCGCGTCAGCTCCTGGCCGACACCGAAGCGGATGTCGAAAAAATCAAGCCACGAGCGGATACACTTATCGTGCTGTACATGGGCGGGCGCACACGGAAACGTTCGATCCGAAGCGCTACACGCCCTTCGAGAAAGGCATTTCGCCGGATAAAGTTTTGAGCACATTCCCGGCAATCGACACCGCCGTCGATAACATCAAGATTTCTCAAGGGCTCGAGAAACTTGCCAAAGTGATGGACCGCGGGACGCTGATTCGTTCGTACACCGCTGGTGATCTGGGCTTTATTTTACACACTCGACACCAGTACCAGTGGCATACCGGTTACGCGCCACCGCAGACCGCCGCCGCGCCGCACCTCGGCGCGATCATCTCCCGCACGCTGGGACCGCGCGACTCGGCCGTGCCGGCCTTCATTAACATCGGCCAGCGATTCGATGTTGGCGAAGGCGAAGAACTGAAGGCCTTTCACAGCGCTGGTTTCCTGGGCAGCGAATATGGTCCATTCAACATCCCCTACCCCGATCAAGCAGCGCAGACCGTTCGTCCGCCGGGAAATATGAGTCCAGGACGATTCGAGGATCGGAACAAATTTTACAAGCGGCTGTTGGAGGCCAGTCCGATCGGCCAGAATGGAAGCTCCTATCAAAAGGAGTCGTTGCTGCGCTCGCTCGATAATGCTCACCGCTTGCTCAGTTCGTCCGCTGCCAAAGCTTTCGATTTGTCCCTCGAACCCAAAGAGTCGATCCAAAAATACGTGGGAGAGGATGTCGACCTGAGCAAGCTTTCCGGCGCCGCCCTCTCGCGAGACGGTTCCTATGAGAAACAGACTATCGGTCGTTTTGGACTCGGTTGTTTGCTGGCCCGGCGGCTCACCGAGGCTGGAGCACGGTTCATCGAGGTTACGAGCGAATATATTCCGTTTCTGAATTGGGACACCCACGAAAACGGACACACCAAGCTCGTGGACATGAAGAAACAAATCGACGCACCGATCGCCCAACTCGTCCTGGATCTCGAGGAGCGCGGATTGTTGGACCGCACGCTAATCGTCCTGGCGAGTGAATTCAGCCGCGACGCGCTTGTAGAAGGCAAACCCGACAAGACCGTGAAGGACCAGGTTGAAGTTCCGAATGTGATCAACGACCTGAAGTATTACGGAATGCATCGACACTTCACCGACGCCGGCTGCGTGCTCCTGTTTGGCGGCGGCCTCAAGAAAGGTCATTTGCACGGCGTCACCGCGGATGAACGGCCATGCAAGACACTCCAGGAACGCGTCGTGATCGAAGACCTCCATGCCACGCTCTTTCACGCGATGGGAATTTCGCCCAGGCTCGCTTACGAAATCGAGAGACGGCCTTTCTACGTTACGCGCGACGGCGAAGGAAAACCGATCATGCAATTGTTTGCGTAAAGGCCAGGCATCTGAGGTAGGGCGAGACTCCGTCGAGCCCTGGAATTCCGTGTGCGTCTCGCGAAGAAACGATCAGGGCTCGACGGAGTCTCGCCCTACCCGGTGTCGCCGCCAGCCAAACGGCGCGTCGACTCACGGCTTTCGGCCCAGCGGGTCCGCTTACGTTGGCTCGCTCGCCGCTGGCTTCAAACTCGATGAGCCTCCAATCGCCGGATTTCCTTTTTGATCAACCTGCCAACTCGAAGTTTGGCCATATGCACAGCCGCGGCGCTCACGCCGAGCGCACGCGCTGTCTCGCGAGGCGAGAGCCCTTGCGCGACATGAAGGTGATACATTTCGTAATGCGCCGGGTTCACATGGCGCTTCACGCGCTCGAGAGCGGCACGAAGCAGGGTTTCCCGCCACTCGGCGTCCCAGGTTGCTTCGAGGTTGGAAGCCGTGGTGTCCGGCACGCGCTACGCTCTCGACAGCGCGTTTTCGCTGACGAATAAGTTCCGCTCGCGGAACGGCGCAGGGCTTTCCCAAAGCAGCATCGCGCGCCGGGCCGGGACTGGAGAACCAACGGTGCTTCAGCTTGCGGTCTTTGGCCCAAGCCCAGGCGGGTGGCACGGCGCCAATCTCTCGCGTGAGCGACACAGCCACCGCAGCCAGATACGCGTCGCACACATCGCCACCGTCAAACCGCGAGGCCAGCCGTTCGGGTTCCACCGCGAGCATCTCCAATCGACGCTCGATTCGGAACTGATCGAGAAAGTCAGCCAGATGCCGATGGAAATGCCGCCGATCATTCGACCAGGCCGCAACCTCTCGCAGAGAATGGGGTCGTTTCATAACCTGAGTCAAAACATTTGCTGGGTTCTGCGAAAGATGCGCTCCACAATACAGTTCACCCAAAGCTGGCTGTGGCAGATAAATTGTCGCGCTGGCTTGGAGATGCGCGCGAATTCGGAGTGTGGGACGGTGTATTCATGTCCGTCAGAAGGTTGCAGGGAGAATGGCTGGAAGCCACGCGTTAATCGTTGGCGAACGCGTTCGATGTTCATGCGCGAACGTTACACATGCTTTTTCGACGCGTCAACGGGCGCTCAAAACCGGAAGAACGACCACTGCTTTCCCAGACAGATTCCAGCCTCCGGGAGATCGCTGGATCATCCGACCCGCTGGTCTGGGCACGATGAGCAAGCCGCCGTCCCCGACGTGAGTCTGGCCGGTTAACAAGCCTGAACGCGGGATTGGGATCAGAAACAAATTTCACTTTCTTGCAAGAACCGCAATCTCGTTCACGGTCTCTGACTATGAATGCAAATTTGTACTGCTCGACTCAATACCAAATCAGCCGTCGGAGTGGACGGCTGGCGGGATTGGCCGGTGAACGGTGTGTCCGGCCAGTCCCGCGAGAGTCGCACTTCGCCAAGCTTCCATCCTGCTTCGCCATGAAAACACGCATCTTTTTTTTCTTCACGCTGCTCGTCGAGTTCGTAAATTCTAACGCTCAGCCCAACTTCACCAAAATCACCACCGGCGACATCGCGAACGATTCGGGAATTTTCGCCACTTGCGCTTGGGGCGATTTCAAACAACGACGGCTTTCTCGATCTTTTTGTTGCCGATTACGGCGGCACAAACGTCCTTTATCGGAATAACGGTAACGGGACGTTCACGAAAATCACCCAAGGCGACCCGGTCGCGGACGCCGACTATCACGGTACTGGTGCCTGGGGTGACCATGACAACGATGGGAACCTTGATTTGCTTGTTGCGACCGGCTTCAGCGGGCCCACCGCGGGGCATAATCCGCTCTATCATAACAACGGGGACGGCACCTTCAGTCGAGTGAGCGGTGGCAGCGTGACCAACCAAATCGGTTTCTTCGCCTATGGCGCCTGGGCGGACTACGACAATGACGGGTTTCTCGATTTGGTAGTCACCCACCACGGCGATTCAAACGATAACGGCGGAAAGAACCTGCTGTTCCACAACAACGGGGACGGCACACTTACAAAAGTCACTTCAAGCGCAGTGGTCGACGAGCTTATCGTGGCCTGGGCTGTCCAGTGGGCGGACTACGATAATGACGGTTTCATGGACCTGCTCGTCACAAACAACGACCACAACCAAGGGAACGGGGTCAATTCTCTCTATCACAACGCCCGGAACGGCACGTTTACGCGCGTCCTCACCAACGTTGTGGCCACCGACCGATGGGAAGTTGGTGCGTTGTCCAGCGCTCGAAATCCGAAGGAAACCCGAAGCCCGAAGGCCCAAAGCTGGCAGCCTGTACGTCTGGTCCCCAATTCGGAGTTCGGATTTCTTTCGGTGTTCGGTGTTCGGATTTCGGATTGTCGACTCCGTCGGCCAATTCCATGACGTCGTAAAACACCTCATCGGTGCCGCCAACGTGGAGGATGGCGACCAGATTCGAGTGTCCCCGAGAGATCGGTTCGTACCGGCGGATGCCGTCTAACTCGCGTCGGAACGGACGGGCGTCGCCGAAATTGTCGCGGCGGATGATTTTGACGGCGCGCAGCGTGCCGAGCCGCGTGTGCCGTGCGAGCCAGACCTCGCCGTAGGCTCCGCGACCAATGACATGGAGGAGTTCGTGATCGGCAATCGGAGGTTGGGAGGGGTCGAGTGTATTTTGAGTTGAGTGTTGAGAGGCGGCGGGCGAGGCGGGCGGGTTGGAAGACACCGGGAGCGCCTCGCCGGGCTGAATAACGACGGCTGGCT
>JBDTOW010000091.1:0-9195 GCA_039933075.1 Verrucomicrobiota bacterium
CGATTATAGCACGGGATATTTTCTATCAGTTCCTGACATCCAGATGTCGCGCCAGTTGTGTTGAATGGGACCGGAGACGCCAGTCAGCGTGTGGATAGCGAGGACTTTGCCGGCCAGCATTGTGCCGACGAACGCGCCGATGCCCCAGAGAATGAACGCGATGAAGCCCTGGCAAGCGCCGCGGATGCGTTCGTTCGCTTCGTCGTCCACATAGAGCTGGCCAGCGATGAAAAGGAAATCGTAGCAGACGCCGTGAAGCAGGATAGCCGCGAAAATGAGCGGCGTTTGCAAACCGCCCGCGTTCACGCTCCCCGCCAGCAGAAAGTAGCGCGCCGCCCAGGCGAGAATGCCGATGAAGATGGTTTTCTTATAGCCGAGATTTCTCAGCATAATCGGCAGCAGGAAGAGGAAAATCACATCGGAGATTTGCGCGAGAGTCATTTTGCCGGCGATACCGCTCCACTGCAGTTCCGTCAGGTAAATCGACATCATAACGAAGTAGAAATAAAGCGGGATGCAGATGAGGAACATGCACACAATAAAGATGGCGAAGGCGCGCTTCTTCATCAGCGCGAGCGCGTCGAGCCCGAGCACTTCACCCAGACTGATATTTTGACCGACCTTCTTCGGCGGCGTGTGCGGCAGCGCGAGTGAGAACGCGCCGAGCAGGATGGACAGCGCCCCCGCGAGGTAGAATTGAATTGGCGATTGCTCGCCATTCAAGAAACTCAGTGTCACACCACCCGCAATCCAGCCGACGGCGGAGAAAATCTTCACGCGCGGGAAATCGTTTTTCGAATCGAGCAGATGGTGAAGCGAGAGTGAATTGCCCAGCGCCAGCGTCGGCGCATACAGCGCGCAATACAGGATAAGCGTCGGATAAAACGTTTTGAAGACTGCGACATGCGGCAAGGCGCAGAGCACCGCGCCGCCGAGGATACCGAGCACGGCGAGCATCTTCTCGGAAGCGAAGTAGCGATCGGCAATCAAGCCGACAAAAAACGGCGAAATCATGGAGCCGATGGCGAACGCGCCGTAAGCGGCGCCGATTTCCTGTCCGCTAAACTTCAGCACGTTGGCCAGGTACGTTCCCATGCTCACGTACCAGGAACCCCAGATGAAGTACTGGAGGAACATGAAAAAGGAGAGCTTGATCTTGAGCGCGGTTTGCATCGGCGAGTGAATTGCCGCTGAGCTTACGGAAAGCTGGGGGAGGCGAGAAGAAGAAATTTTCAGCCAGTCAATCGAACCTGCGTTTCGCCAGGGTATTTTTTGTTGCGCCGAATATCCCTTTCTCGAATCATTACGTCATTGTGGATACGCGAACCAATGGGCACCGCTTTTACCGGTTGAGAGTGACCGATTGAATTTCGCCCAAGCTTGATCCGATTGAATCCCATGTCGCAACATCGGATCGCTTTGTCCACACTGGCACGCCTCCTAATTGTGGGACTGTTTGGAACAGCCACCCTATCGGCCTGTGAGCTCTGTGCGGTCTACAACGCGAACAATGTTCGCGCTGAGTTTACCAGCGGCCTTACTTTTAGCGTCGCCGAGCAATTCACCCGGTTCAACACCGAACTCCTCGACGGCCAGGAAATCACGCGAGCTAATCCGGATTTTCTGGACAGTTCGATCACGCATCTGGTCCCTGGCTATAACTTCTCGCCGGAATTCGGTATCAGCCTGAACGTGCCGATGGTTTATCGGTCGTTTCAGAGAACTGATCTTCGGTTCTCACTCACCGGCCCGCCGGCTTTGTTCACCGTAAACGCTTCAGAACTCGACCTGGGAGACATTGCGCTGATTGGCCGATGGACAGTATTGGCGAAACGCGAAATGAAATACGATATCATCGTGAATTTGCTCGGCGGCATCAAATTCCCTACCGGCAAAACGGACCGGCTCCAGGATGAACTAGACCAGGCGGAAATCTTCAACGCTCTCTTGCCGCCGGGCACTCCGCACGATCCCCTGGAACATTCCATCGCCAGCGTCCATCAGCATGACCTTTCGCCCGGGTCCGGCTCGTTCGACGGAATTTTCGGGGTGACGCTCAATGCGCGCTGGCAACGCTGGTTCTTCAATGGCCAGTTCCAATACTCACTCCGAACCGAGGGCGAAGCTTCCTTCGAGTACGGCGATGATTTGCTGGTCTCTGGCGGCCCTGGCCGCTACTTGTTGGCCAACAAAGATTGCAGCCTGAGCCTCCAGGCACTGGCAGGTTACGAGACGATGGCCCACGACCGGCTTCTGGGTCAAGCGTCGGATCGAACCGGTTCGACCGCCTGGTATTTTGGCCCGCAACTGGCCTTCACCTTGGGCGACCATTTTTCCGCCAACGCTGGTGTGGATATCCCCCTCGAGATCACCGCCAACGGTTTTCAAAACGTGCCTAACTATCGGATTCACGGCGGATTCACCTGGCGGTTCTGATAAACTCGCACGTAATCCACGACCATCGCCTGGGGAAAAATGGTTTTTTCATCTGGATTGCCCGGCCAGTTGCCGCCCACCGCCAGATTGAGAATAAGATGAAACCTCTGATCGAATGGCGCGGGAAAGCTGCGGGTTTTCGTGTGCCAGTTGGTTTGCGTTTGGCAAAGATGGCCATCGACATACCATCGCATTGCGCCCGGCTCCCAATCCAGACGGAAAATGTGGAAGTCATCAGCGAAGGTGCCGGTCCCCAGCGTGTAGGAAGTGCCCTTATGATCCGGCCCCTTCACCGGATCGCCGTGGTGCAGTGTGCCATGGACTTTGTTCGGTTCGTGACCCAGAAATTCCATAATGTCGATCTCGCCACTGTTTGGCCAGCCGCCGTAAATCTCGTCGGTGGGCATCATCCAAATTGCCGGCCAGATACCGCGGCCTTTGGGCAACTTGGCGCGAATGTCGAACCGTCCATACTTCCAATCGCCTTTGGATCGCGTGCGAATGCGCGAGGAGGTGTAATCGCGCGTGCCCTCCGGCCCGGTGTAGCGCTGCTTGCGCGCTTCGATGAATAGCAGACCGTCCTTCACTTGCGCGTTGTTCGTGATGTAGTATTGCAGCTCGTTGTTGCCGCCACCGCGAGCATTGACCTCGAGTTCCCACTTGGACCGATCAAGGGTTTTTCCGGCGAATTCATCCTGCCAGACCAACTGCCAGCGCGATTGATCCTCCGCGGCCAGCGTCATGAGGGACGAGCACACCCAGACCAACAGGGAGAATTGTGATCGGGCCATGCCGAGGATTTTAATCAACCGAGAGCTCCGCACAACAACAGAAATCTGAATCAGAGTTGCAAATGCAGCGCTCAATCGGGAAGCTCACGCATGGTTCGATCAAGTCCGCATATCATTCGGTTGTTTCTGACGTACGCTTCCGGCACGTTGCTTTTCGGGTCGGGACTTTGCGCCGACTTCTCCGCGGACTGGGCGAAAATGAAACGAATCCAACCCAAGGGTTATGTGTGTTACCGAGCGGCGGAGCCGATCCGAGTCGACGGCAAGCTCGATGAGCTGTCCTGGCAGAAGGTTCCCTGGAGCGAGCCTTTTGTTGACATCGAGGGAGACGCCAAACCACTACCCCCGTTGCGCACTCGCGTCAAAATGCTGTGGGACGACCTGTATTTTTATTTCGCCGCCGAACTCGAAGAACCAAACCTCAGGGGTACGTTAACGAATCGCGATTCGGTGATTTTCCACGACAACGATTTTGAAATCTTCATCGATCCGAACGGTGACAGCCACGAGTATTACGAGTTCGAGATGAACGCGCTCAACACCGTGTGGGACTTGCTGCTTAAGAAGCCTTACAAAGATGGCGGTCCGGCAATCAACGAGTGGGACATCGCCGGCTTGAAAACCGCTGTTCAGGTGCGCGGCACCCTCAACGATCCGAGCGACAAGGATCAGGGCTGGACGTTGGAAGTCGCGTTCCCCTGGAAAGCGCTGGCGGAATACGCGCAACGCCCAACGCCGCCCAGGGATGGCGAGCAGTGGCGGGTCGATTTTTCCCGGGTGGAATGGCGACTCGAGATCGAGGAGGGGAAATATAAAAGGACGGAAGGAGTGAAAGAGAACAATTGGGTATGGTCACCGACCGGGATCATCGACATGCATCGACCGGAGAAATGGGGCTACGTGCAATTCTCGACCGGGCCGGTCACCAAAGTGAAATATAAGCCTGATCCAGCGGCGCCGGCTCGCGACCTTCTGCAGGAAATCTATTACGCAGAGCGCGACTACCACGAGAAGCACGGACGGTTCGGGGCTTCGCTGAGCGAACTCGGGCTGGCCCATGTTCGCTGGTCACGACTGGCCGACACGCCCAAGATCCAGATTACCGTCGATGGTTTTTGGGCAAGCGCCGAGATCAAGCTGCGGGAAAAGCAGACGCAACGCTGGCATATCCGACAAGACGCGAAGGTGTGGACGGAATGAGTGCTTTTTCGAGCGATCCGGTAGAGTCCGGTCAAGAGCCCTGGTAGCACCGCTAAAATAACCGCGGGACATCTTGAACTACTCGTTTCATTCCGAACGCCAATCCGGCTCCGACGCAGGCCGCGCTGAAAGCCAAAGCCAGAAACTGCGCGGGATTCTGACTGATTGAACTCGGCAGCAGCGCGGAAATTGCCGGCAGATTTGCCAGGGCGTAATCCAGTAGAAGCCACGCGATAGCGGCGATTCCCAGGTAACCCAGAGCATCGAGGCCGAGCGCAAGGTTTGCGCGCAAAACTAGCTTGGGCAGTTCAGCGCGGAGCGCCTGGAATTCAGCTTCCTCCGCCCGCTTCAGTTGAGTGATGGCGGCATCGGAGTGTCGAGTGGAAAATTCCCGATCCACTCGCCCAAGTATTTTGGATTTGAAGTTTTCGGGCAGGATGGGACGCCGAATGGTGGAAGTGAGGACGGCATCGAGACTCTTCAGTTCCTCCGCGAAATCACGGCACGCTGCGCACCCGCCAACATGATTCTCCAGCGATTTTCGTTCGACGGCGGATAGTTCGCCGTCCAGCCAATCCATGATTCGAGCTTCGTAATCGGGGCAAGCCATAAGTGTCCAGTGTTCGGTTTCTTCAGGCGTAAACATTTCCATTCCTCCGGTTAGATTTCAACAGCTCTTTCCTGGCTCGGAAAAGAAAAGTCTTAACGGTGCCCATGGGAATTCCAAGCATGGCGGAGACTTCATCGTAGGATTTCTGTTCCAGGTAAAACAACGTGATCACCCGCCGGTACTTTTCCGGAAGCCGGGCGAGCATCACTTGAATGTCCAGTTCGGCGCCGGCTTCGCGGTCGGAAGTCTGGCAGGCGGGAAGTTTCTCCAGAGCATCCTCGAACTCCGGTTCGTCGAACGAGACCGTGGGTCGAGCGGTTCGCTTCTTAATTTCGGTGAGGCAGGTATTGCGAGTGATGGTATAAATCCAGGTCGAAAGCGAGGCGTCACCGTGATAGCCGGGCAGCGCTTTCCAGATTTTCATAAACACATCCTGCGTTAAGTCCTCCGCCATCGTTTCATTGCGCACCATGCTGAAGGCCAGACCAAAGACCTTGTTTTGAAAACGGTCCATCAACAGCTCGAAAGCTTCGCGATACTGCCTGGCGTCCAACCGCTGGCGTATGTCTTGTTCCATCGATCTCGGTTTCCAGTTCGGCCCTTTGCCGTCGCACGGCTCGGCGAGCTCAAGAGTGTGTGCCCTTTATACTCCTCGCGGTTCCTTTTTGTTTCAATAATAAGCAAAGCCGGCGTCACCCGATGGCGATCCCGATTCTGATTGTTTCAAATGGGGGGTGGGCGGGGTGCCGGGAGTGGAATTAATTTCGTGAAACAATCTCCAAAGGGCCAAAGTCACAAGAGCTGACGGGATGACCAGGTTGGTTGCCCGAACGAGCAAAACCAGGAAACCAAAAGAAAAAAGGAACAATTATGCATTTCGCTCCAGCGTTATTAATTCCGCTAGTTGCCATTGTCATGGGCTGCGCAATTCCAATCGCAGCCATCACTTTTGATTTCATTAAACGGAGACGGTTTATGGAGTTGGCGCACCAGCAGCGCATGGCCGCGATCGAAAAGGGGATCGATCTGCCACCACTCCCGATGGAGTTGCTCGACGAAAGCCGCAAAAACCGAAAACGCCCGAGTTATCTGCTCCGCGGGCTGGTATGGTTATTTATCGGTCTTGGCATCATGATTGCGCTTTACGCCAACGAAGAAGCCAGAATTGCGACGTGGGGGGCCATCCCGGCCGGCGTCGGTCTGGCCTGTCTGATTTATTATTTTGTCGAAGGGAAAAAAGTGGAAGAGGAACTCCGGAAAACAGAGCCGCAGGTGCCGCAGGTGCCCGGAGTAAACTGATCGGCTGAATGTTGTAAACTGTCGGGCCAGTCATTTAGAAAAAAGGTCCAGCACGGCTTGGCCCGGTAAACCGATGGGTAGCTCAATTGACGGTGCCCCACCGCGGTTGGTAATACAAACCCGGAATTCTGTCCGCAAACCGAAAGCAGGCGGGCCTACCAGTTGCTTATCGAACTTTCTGTCGCTCGTTCCACTCGGATTGAATGCAAACAAACTTGCCATCAACGTGATGACGCCTAAGATGCGCGCCATCTTGAGACGCTTTGACGCATTTTGGTATTGAGTTTGCATGTTACGTTCGGTTGCATTTACAACGCAAGGCCGTCTGCACAGCCGGAACATCGAGATGTTCTTGATGCCGACGCTCCTGGCGGATACCAATCTGTTTTTGTGGGTTGACCTCGAGAACCCTTCGCCAGAAGAAACCAAATTTTTGTTGGAGGACGTCTTCCATTTTCATCCATTGTCGATCGAGGACTGTGTTCACGACAGTCCATCGCCCAAGGTGGAAGAGTACGTGCCGAAAGAGGAGGATCGGTTTTCCCCATACCTGTTCATAGTAATTCATGCGGTTGACTACAGTCGTACCGACGGCGTATTTGCGACCAGTGAACTGAACTTCTTTTTGGGGAAGAATTTTCTCGTTACGTATCACGTCGTGCCCCTCAAGAGCGTCACCTTCACTGAGGAACGTTGCTTGAAGGGCACCGTACACATTGCCCGGGCCCCCGACCGCGTGGCGCATACCCTCCTGGATGCCCTGGTGGAAAATTACAAGCCGGCGCTCGAGGAACTGTCGCTCGAGATCGGCGATTTAGAAGATCAGGTTATCCGAAACCCGAATACACAGACGCTTAACAAGATCATCCAGGTGAAAAAAGAGGTTCTACATTTGCGTCAAATCATCGGTCCGCAACGCGAGGTGCTGGCGCGGTTCGCCCGGGGCGAGTTTAAATTGATCCGCGCGCATCTGGTGCCGTATTACCGGAATGTTTACGACGGCCTTTTCCACATTTCGGAGCTGGCGCACAATTATGCGGATTCGCTGACCGGCATCCTGCACGTGTACCTGAGCATGTCCTCGAATCGCACGGGCGAAGTCGTCAAGCTGCTGACCATGATCACCGTCATCACGACTCCGTTGATGATGATCGGCACCTGGTACGGGATGAATTTCAAGGGGATGCCCGAGCTGGAGCACGGCTACTTGTGGTTTACCGGAATCATGATCGCTTCCACGGCTGCAACCTGGTGGTATTTCAAGCGGAAGAAATGGCTCTAAACGCATGCCTGCCGGCAAATCCAGTTTTCTCGACAAGGTTTTGGGCCGGATCGGCCGGCTTGATGCAGAAGGTGTGCAGACGGTCGTCCAGCGTCTGGCTCGCGAACGAAGTTTCCTGGAAACTCTTTTCAATACCATCGAGGACGGTGTCCTGGTGTTGGATGAACGCGGGCGCATCATTTATTTCAACCTGGCGGTGACCGAGTTGCTGGGCCTCCAAGACACCACCGCCGAAGGCCAGCTCATTACGCGCTTTCTGCCCGATCTCGATTGGCTGAAGTTATCGGCCATGGATGCGACGGGGGGCAAACGGGTGGTACGTCACGAATTCGAAGTAAGATATCCGCGGCCCCGGTTTCTGCGGCTCTATGCGGCGCCGCTGGATGGCGAATCGACCGGCAGCGCGGGAGTAGCGCTGATTTTGCACGACGCCACCGAAGCGCGGCAGAAAACGTTCGATGCGATCGAAAGCGAGCGGATCCGCGCGCTGACGCTCCTGGCGGCCAGCGTGGCGCACGAAATCGGCAATCCGCTCAACGCGCTCCACATCCATTTGCAGCTTATGGAGCGCGAATTGAAAAAACTCAAGCTGCCGGCCAACGGCTTGAATCGCCTGGTGAACTCGATGTCGCCTCGTTCGCGAGAGAAACGAGGCCAGCCCGATCCGAATGCCGTCGACAGTCTGGACAAGCTGGAAAAATACCTGTCAGTAGCCAAAGGGGAAATCGGGCGGCTGGATTATATTGTCACGCAGTTTTTACAGGCGATCCGGCCCACGCCACCGCAGCTCAAACTCGCCTTCATGAATGAGGTGGTGGGCGAAACCTTGGAATTGCTGCGACCGGAATTGGAAAATCGCGGATTGACGATCAAAGAAAAACTCGGCCGCCAGATGCCTGCCTCGCCGATCGACGTCGTGCAGATCAAGCAAGTGCTGGTCAACCTGATCAAGAACGCGATGCAGGCGATGACCAAGGGCGGTACGTTGACGGTTCAGACGGGCAGCAGTCCGGATGAAGTCTGGGTGAGCATCGCCGATACCGGCGGCGGCATTCCGCAGGAGCAAATTAATCGCATCTTCGAGCCCTTTTACACGACTAAACAGAGGGGCACCGGGTTGGGATTAATGATCGTGCAACGTGTCGTGCGGGACCATGGCGGGCGGATTGAGCTTGAAAGCAACGTTGGCAAGGGCACGGTCTTCCGTATCTGGCTGCCTTTGCGGGAGCGGACGCCACGGTTGTTGGAGGCGAGGCATGATTAGACCGATGCTGCTCATCGTCGACGACGAGAAGACGTCCCGCGAGGGCTTGCGCGCCGCTCTCGAGGCTCATTACGACGTCTACGTTGCGGAAGACGCGGCCACCGCCATGGAGCTTTTGGAGCGTGATCACTTTGCCGTGCTCCTGACTGACCCTCGTTTGCCGCACGAGGACGGCATGAAAGTGATCGGGCGAGCCAAGTCCCTGCCCAAGCCGCCCGTCTGCATCCTGATGACCGCGTACGGCTCGGAAGAAGTGGCGGTGGAAGCGATGAAGCGGGGAGCGGACGATTATATCGCGAAAGGCCGCCTCCAG
>JBDTOW010000092.1:0-9122 GCA_039933075.1 Verrucomicrobiota bacterium
GATGAAGCCATTTGCCTTCGGACTCCTGTTGCTACCGTTACTGTGACGAATCGAAACTTATTTGTCTTCGTTTTAGCCGCCGCGCTTATGGGATTAAACCTGAATGGTCACGCCGAAGAGTTGGTCAATGGACGGAAATCGCTGGTGCTCGAAAACCAGGCCGCTCGCCTCGTGGTGGACATTGGCGGCGGGTCGATCGGCGACTTCCATTTCAAGGGCAGCGAACTGAATCCGCTGCATTGGGCCACTCCCGCGTCCGGCGAGACTTCGAGCCACGGCTTCGGCCATTTCCTTTGCCTTGATCGATGGGGACCACCGTCCGAGGCTGAAGGCGCCAAGGGAATGCCTTACCACGGAGAAGCCGCAAATGTGGAATGGAAGATCGTGCGCAACGCCGCGGAGCAGAACGGCGTGGTCGAAGCACAAATGGCTGCCACACTCCCGAAAGCAGGATTCTCCGTGCGGCGCATCATTCGAATGTCCGCGAAAGAGGCGGTGTTTACCGTTCGCGAAGAGATAACCAACGACAACGCCCTCGGCCGGATCTACAACGCAGTTCAGCATCCAACGATCGGCCCACCTTTTCTGGACGAGAGCACCGTGGTCGATTGCAACGGCCGCAAAGGTTTCGCCCAGGGCGCAAGCCTGCCGAATCCGGAGGAACCCGCGTTTTATTGGCCGCGAGCGCTCAATCGAGACGGCGAAACGGTCAACATGCGCCGGATGACCACCGATCCAAACCCGAACGTGGTTTCCTATAGCATTGATGAGGCGTACGGTTGGGTTACGGCGGCCACGCCCGCCAAAGGCCTGCTCATTGGCTATCTCTGGAAGACAACGGACTATTCGTGGGTCAGCTTGTGGCGTGATGTCCGAGACGGAAGACCGGCTGCCCGCGGCTTGGAATTCGGCACGACTGGCCTGCATCAGCCATTCCCGACACTGGTAAAAAAAGGCCGCATTTGGGATCACCAGCTTTTTGAATATCTCGATGCCGGCGAGACGACGGCCAGGAGTTACACCGCGTTCCTGTTCAAGATCCCCAGCGACTTCGCGGGGGTCGAATCTATCAAGTTTGACAAAGGCCGTCTGATTCTCCGCGAAAGAGATGGCGCGAAACCGCGCGAGTTGAGCATCGAGACTGATGGCCTCATACCGAACTAATGATCGTCAAAGATATTTGAAATTTATGCCACGGATGAAACATAGATTGAACACAGAAATCGGAACACAACTGGGAGTTCAATTCCCCCGTCCGTGTTTCATCCGTGTTCAATCCGTGGCTAAGAAACGAAGTCCCTTGATGCCAGAGATTAGCTGTTCGGCGTCCTAGACCATGCGAGCTGGTTTCCAGATTTACAACGGCGTCGAGATGACTGCGGAGCACGTCAAGGTTCTGAAAGTGGCTCAGAGGGTAACTACCATTCTCAAGCGTGGAGTTGAGCAGCCGCGGATCCGATATAGTGACGAGGCTGAAGATTGGGGCGCATTGCGCGGAGAGTTGTGTCATGACTGCGGAGCACGTTCCGGTCAGTATCATGCCGTATTGTGCGATGTTGAGCGCTGCCCAACCTGCGGCGGACAGGCATTGAGTTGTGATTGTGATTGAGATTATGACCGCACGCCGAACATCTCTTGCCCGCAAATGGCTCCGGCTTGCCGAGCAGGCTAATCACTCCTCTCGTTCATGAAACTACAATTGAGAAGGACCCTCGGCACTCTGCTGCTTTGCCTGGCGATTGCACAAACTGTGTTCGCCCAGCCGCAATCCACCACGACCCCGATTCCGCGCAAGTGTTTTGAGGTTTCGCTCTGGGCTCGTGAGCCGATGCTCAAAAATCCCGTTGCGCTGAGTTTTGATGATCTCGGCCGATTGCACGTGGTTGAAACCGCACGGCGCAGCGCGGTGGACATTGACATCCGCGGACATGCTTTCTCAGTAGCGCTGTTCGCGCCAATCGTCCACAACGATTAGCTCGGCTTTCTTCCAGGCACAATGGCCGTCGAAAAACATCAGGTTGGGTCCGCGTCCGTGGCGAGCGCGGGCTACTCTCCGTTCACGATTCAAGATCTTGCCTCCGGGAGCAAATGGAAGGTGGCTGGGGCTCCAGACATCGTTGAGTTCCAGGGAGCCAAGAGCGCCCAAAACGGTGATGATAGGCCGCCACGAGCCGTTCTCGTTGTCGGCGAAGTAGATCGTATCAGTGGGTCGCTGAAGCTTGCTCATTCGAGTCAGGCCGGTCACCTCGGACCCCACGGTGTCACGAGGGCTGCTGAACGTCCATGCATTGTCCACGTAACAGATCAACTGCCGTCGATCGGGATAACTGGGACAAGTGTAGACTTGGACCCGTGCATAATCATTCCGCGCGCGGCCGCCAAGGGTGGGCGTGAGCACCTGCCACCAAAGCGGGTTGTTGCCGCGGGGGATGAACCCGTCGTTGTCATCTGCGTACATGAGCATCGCCAGGCCCATCTGCCGCAGGTTATTCGTGCATTTCGTTCTTTTCCCCAACTCTTTCGCCTTCCCCAGCGCTGGCAACAGCATTGCCGCCAGGATCGCGATGATCGCGATCACAACCAGAAGTTCGATCAAGGTGAATCCCGGAGTCGGGTGATGTTTCTTTCGCAACCGCATAACCGAAAAGTCCGTGTCGGGTCTGAAGCCCATCTTGTCGCGGCACGAATATAACGCAAACATTTTCGACGCGACGCGGCGAGCGACGGATTTCATTTTCAAGTTCATTTTCGGCGGCGTGGACAGTTTCGTTGACGGCCGTGTGAAACATGGTACACTCCATCCATGAGAACGATCACGATCCGCGATTTGCGCCAACGCTGGCCGGAGATGGAGAAGGCCCTGCAAGTTGAGAACGAACTCATCGTGACCCGCGACGGGGAGCCGGTGGCCAGGCTGGTCCGCGTTGTTCAGGAAAAGCGCAAACGAAAGCGCTGGGATCCGGACGCGCACATGCGTTGGCTGAAAAGAATGTGGGGCAATAAGATGATGCCAAGCAGCGACGCAGCGATCGCGCGCGACCGCGCCGATCGGTGGCAGAAGGAGGCCAGTTGATCTACGTTGATTCAAGCTGCCTGTTGAAGGTCTTTCGGTTTGAACCAGGCAGCTCCGCAGTGTTGGAAGCGGTCAACCGTGAAGCGGCCGTGGCGGTGTCCGTTCTAACAGAGCTGGAGGTGCTGGTCCAACTCAAAGCCGATTATCTGGCGGGCAATCAAACGCGGTCGCGTTGGCGCCAGTTGGAGGCGCAATTGGCAGCATTGCGCAATGAATCACCGTACGAGTTTCTTTCCCTCCCCGCCGCAGTCTTTCCGACGGCGCTCCGCCAGCACCGGAATGCCGGCGAGGCTCACTGCCGATCGCTGGACCGGCTGCATTTGGCCGCCATGGAGGAGTTGGAAATCTCGCGCTTGATGACGCATGACGACCGGCAAGCGAAAGCCGCAATCGCGGCGGGTTTTGAAGTCGTCCGCCCAGGTCGCGATTGATTCGCTTGGGAGTTGCGGGTTCAGGCGTCACAGCTCGAGCCGTTACGCGGAAAGGCCTGAAGGCGGAATTCCGAAAGGCGCGTTGAAACGTTCCACTTAAATCTGTCCGACATTGCAAGTGCGTTTATGAACACCAAAGACCTGCTCCGTTTCAATGTGCCGCTGGGTGAAGCGACGCGGCGGGCGACGGATTTTATTTCCAGGTTCATTCTTGGCGGCGGCGACAAGACGCGATTGCACGAAGAAGTGGCTGCCATTGTCGCTAATCCGTCGGCGTTCGTGGACGACTCGTTGCGGGGGGAATTCGCGAAAGCGCTGCTCGCCGCTCCGCCGCCGCCGCGCGCCGAGCCGGTGAAGTATCGTCAATGGGGCGAAGGGTTGGAGTCCGAGGCAGTGATGCAGATGGAGAAAGCGTGTTTGCTGCCGATATCGGTGGCGGGCGCGCTTATGGCGGACGCCCACGTGGGCTACGGCTTGCCCATCGGCGGCGTGCTGGCCACGGAAAACGCGGTGATTCCTTACGCAGTCGGAGTGGACATCGCGTGCCGCATGAAAATGACGGTGCTCGACCTTCCGCTGCGCGACCTGGAGCAAAAGCAGGATCGCCTCACGCGCGCGATCGAGGCGGAGACCCGCTTCGGTATCGGAGCAAATTTCAAGAATCGTCGCGAACACGACGTGCTGGACGCGGATTGGTCGGCCAGCCCAATCACGAAACAGAACAAGGATCGCGCGTGGTCGCAACTCGGCACAAGCGGAAGCGGAAATCATTTTGTCGAGTTCGGTTTGTTTACGGCGCACGGGCCGATAGAATCGGCCGGCCAATCGCCAGCGCTGGCGCCGGGCACCTACGTCGCGCTGCTGTCACACAGCGGCAGCCGCGGGACAGGCGCGGCGGTGTGCGATCACTATAGCAGGATCGCGTTCAGCCAGTTTCCCGATCTGCCGAGTGAGCTGAAGCGGCTGGCCTGGCTGTCGCTGGATTCGGAGGAAGGCCAGGAATATTGGGCGGCGATGGAGTTGATGGGGTGTTATGCCGCGGCGAATCACGCGCTCATCCATGAGCATATCGCGGCAAACCTCGGCGCGCAGGTGTTGCTCGACCTGGAGAACCATCACAACTTCGCCTGGAAGGAACGGCACACGATCGGTGGCGTGGAACGTTATGTGATCGTGCATCGCAAAGGCGCGACGCCGGCGGGCAAGGGCGTCCTGGGGATCATCCCCGGCTCGATGGCATCGCCGGGATTTGTGGTGAGCGGCAAGGGCAACGCGGAGTCGTTGAACTCGGCTTCGCATGGCGCGGGCCGCTTGATGAGCCGCAAAGCGGCAAACCAGAAGTTCAACTGGAAAGATGTGAACCGTTTGCTTCGCGAGCGCGGCGTGACGCTGATTTCCGCCGGTCTCGACGAAGTGCCGATGGCTTACAAAAACATCCGCGAAGTTATGGCCGCCCAGAGCGATCTGGTAACGGTGTTGGGCCAGTTCGATCCGAAGCTGGTTAAGATGGCGCCGAGCGGCGAGCGCCCGGAAGACTGAAGAAGTCTGCGCCGCTTCAACTGTTTGGCCCGTCCACCCTTTCCTTCTCCCGCTCAAGTCTCGCAGCTCAGCAAAACCGCGTGTTTAGATCTGGATGATTCGCAGGTTTACTTCCGTTCTTCATCGTTATCTTTGCCCTTTTGTGAAAAAAAACGAACGAAGGAAACGAAGAGTGGCGACAAGTGAATTCAATCGCGAGCCGTTTTCTCGGGCCGGACACCGCCGTAGATCATCGCCATCGCTCGTTCGGAGTGTTCTCGACGTTGTTCCGCGGTCAACTTGTTTGCTTTTCGCCGGATCTTCTTCGCAACTGGATTTTTTCCGGCTAAGGGTTGCGCTTGCTCGAACGGCCACGGATGTGGCTGATGGCCAAACCGAGGACGCAGAACAACAAGGCAGCGACGGAGACAACCGAACCGCGACGAAACTGTTTGTCCTCATAAGCCAACCGCACCGTGTGTTGGCCGGTGGCAACTGGAATAGCTTGAAAGCCGTAGTTGGCGCGCCAGATTTTCTCGGGTCGACCGTCCACGTAAGCCCGCCACGGATGATAAAACGCCTGCGCGATGACGACGAGACTTGGCTGTTTAGCCTCCACAATAATCTCGGCGTGGTGTGCGCTAAAATTGCTCCGCACAATTTTCGCCTCGGTTTGTTTGGTGATGGCGATCTGGGATTTCGCTTCGAGCGGGAGGTAAACCGTTGCCCGCGGGTTGAAGTTGGTTTCCGTGAGCAACGCCAATGTTGCTGGATCATCGGCAAAGCCTGCCTTCTGGCCAGTTGTCACCAGCGGCATGAAAGAAGACCTGTTTGTCCACTCAAAGTATTCTCCTGGCCGCGTGATTTGGGACACGCCCAGAAAATCATACAAGGCCGGCAGCGGACCATTCGTCCAGGTATAGATCAGCGAGGTGACCTCGCCCGCCTCGCGCAGGTAGAGCGAGTAAAAGCCATTCAACTTGGGAATGTCCTCGAGCAAATTGCAGTTGCTAAACAGGCCGAGCCGGCTGCAAATATAATCGGTCAACGGTTTGGAAGAGTTGGAATAGCGCAGCTTCATGTCGGCTTCGGGGGTAATCATGGCGCGGGATTCGCCGTGTTGAGGGTGCGGCTTAAGCTGCTTCAACTCCAGCATCCCGGGCTCCAATGCAGCGCGAGGAATGGTCGGGTTCTGACGCGGCGCATGGGTCAAAAGATCAAACGCAACCAATAACAACAGACTGAGACGAGCCAGGACCTGTGATTCCTTTCGCCGGAGGAACCGCAGGCTGTAGAGGACAGCGAGTGTCGCGGCAAGAAACCCTGCGCGACTCAGGCCGCTTCGCCAGGTAACGGACCACTGTTCTTCGACCAATGGATATTGATGTCCGAACCAAATGATCCCGCCGCTGAGCGCCAGCAGGCAGGCAACGAGCCCGATGGCGACTCGTCCCGCGGCGCGGGACTCTTCGAGTGAAAGCTGCTGGTACCGGCGAATCGCGGAGGCCGCCAACAACGGGGCACAGAAGACAGCCAGCACGACAAACTTAATCGGATATCGCATGAAGCCGAACTGCGGAAAGGCGTTTCGCAGCCAGTTGTAGAGATGGCCGTCATCGCCGAGGGCCAGAATCAAACTGAGCGCCGTGACTCCGCTGAGGAACCAGACCCGCCGCTCGTGAACCCGCACGAGCGCGAACAAGGCCAATGCCACTACTCCGATGCCGAGGTAGTAGGAAGAAGTCCAATATTGGCCGTATTGAAAGAACACGCCCTGACGATTCTGGTGGGTGTGAAACAAGGGCACCAGTAAATTGGCCCAACCGGTTTCCGGCATCGCCCAATCCGCGTTGGCGAAACCCTCGCTGCGCTGCGAGTGAGCCAGCAAGTCAAAGAAAGGAAGCATCTGCGCTGCGGTCAGTCCGACCACGAGCAGGACGAGGAGTGGGAGCCGCCAGAAAATCGCGCGGCGCAGCGTGCGGTTGAAGATGAATTGACATGCCGCCATCAAGCCGAGGATCAACCAGGTGAACAAAATTATCTCCGGCGCTCCTGCCAGCATTTGGACGGCGCCGAACAGCGCGCCCACCAGAATCATTCGTCCGCCTTCGTGCCAAGCCCGCTCGACGTAAAGGATCACCAGCGGCATCAAGGCGAGTGCGGCGATGTTGTTCGGCCACATCAGGCAGTTCAGCGAAAGTCCGTTGAGTGCGAATGCCAGTCCGGCCACCGATGCCGCGAGCCGGTTTCGCGTCCAGTCCCAGGCAAGCCAGTACATCCCCATGCCGGCGAGGAACAGGTGCGCCAAACAATAGGCGCTCAACGACCACGAAATCGGCAGGAGGAGATAGATCAGCGAACCCGGATAAAGCACCAGGGAGTTCCACTGCGCCAGGAATGGCAGACCCATGTTGCTCAGCGGATTCCAAAGTGGAATTTCCGCGCGCCAGAAACTCTCGCGATGATAATGCGCCAGCGGGTAACCGAAATAACCAAAGTCACGAAAAGAAAACGCATTCTGGCCGGAAATAACATCAGGATAAGCGACATAAATAAACACGAGCAGAACCATGGCGAATCGGCCGGGCGTTAACCAGCCGTCCGCCGACTTGTCCGAGGTAGAAGAGGAAGTAGCGAAATTCAAAGGATCATTGGGTTCTGCAACGCGGCCTCGCCCGTGCGTTGAGTCTCACGGTCGGGGGTTGCCCTCACAGTTTTCGGCCTCGAGACCGAAACCAGCAAACATCCTGTCAGTGTCAAAACAGAGGCTATCGCGCCGGAATGGAAAGCACGATCTTTGTAAACGAGTTTCACGAGATGACGTCCTTCCGGCACCTGCACCGCTTGAAAAGCGTGATTGGCTCGCCAAAGCCGAGCCGGCTTGCCGTCCACCCAAACTTTCCAGGGATGATAATAGGCCTGGGCCAGCGAAACTATTGAAGGAACGGCTGCCTCGACGGTAAATTCCACGCGATGGGCGGTGAATTGTTGGTGAACAATTTCGGCGCATGTCTGGTTCGTAATCGTGATGAATGACTTAGCTTCGGGCGGCAGATAAATCACGCGGTTGGGCTCGAAGTCCGGTCGCATCAGCGCGGCCAATGTAGTTCGTTCGTCAGCAAAAATCGGCATTTGTCCCGCAGTCACCAAGGGCAGAGCGCCGGGGCGTGGCCGCCAATCAAAGAATTTACCCTCGGCCGTAATCTGATTTACTCCGAGGTAGTCCGCCACCCGTTCCAGGATTTCATTCGTTGAAAGATAGAGTCGCGCGCGCACCTGACGTTCTTCGCGCAGGTAGAGCGGATAAAAGCCGTCCACCTTGGGGATCTCCTCCAGCAAATTGCAGTCATTGCTCAGTCCCAGGCGCGTGCCGAGGTAGCCATTGAAGGGATCGGCCAGGAGTGTGTTCAGGAACTTGATAATCGCAACATGGCTGAGCATGGCGCGGGTCTCGCCCATACGTGGAACGGGATTCAACTGGCGCGTTGGTTGCAGGTCGCGTTCGAACACGGCGCGGGTGACGACCGGATTCTGCCGGGGAGCATGGGTTAACACGTCGAGCCAGAGCACCAGCAGCAAGGTGCCGCGCAAGAGCAGGTGTTTTTTCCAGGTCATTAGTCGGACTGAGCCCAAAAGCAAGGTCAGAGTTACGGCGAGAAAGAACACGCGTGCCAAACCGTTTGGCCAGGTCGCCCGCCATTCGCCCTTTGCGACTGGATACTGGTATGAAATCCAGAGGATCATTCCGACCAGGGCGACCAAACCTAGTCCGAGCGCGGCCATTCCACGCCAGAGACCGCGGACTGCCTCGGGTGTTGCAAGGGCGAGCCGCTGAAGAGTGAAGGCGGCAAGGAGCGGTACCGAGAAAACAATTGGGATCACAAATTTAATTGGAAAATTCATCACACCGATTTGCGGCACGGCCGTTCGCAGCCAGAAGTAAAGGTAGCCGTTATCGCCCAACGCCAATATCAGGCAGATCAAGCACATGGCGGTCAGCAGCCAGACTCGCGCGCCCCGTGCCAGCCACACGGTCATGATTGCCAGGGCGACCAAACCGATGCCAAGATAGTATGAGGAAGTCCAATTCTGACCGCCTT
>JBDTOW010000093.1:0-9122 GCA_039933075.1 Verrucomicrobiota bacterium
AGAGAACTTCCTCACCAGCGATACGAGCGCGGTCGTGGCCCATACCCGCCAGGTGGTATATCTCAACGATTACGACGTTGTGACCGTTACGCCTGAACAATTTAACGTAACGAGTCTCGGCATTGAAACGGCCAATGTGCAGATCAGCCAAATCGAATTCAACCCCGAAGCTGCCGAGCGCGGCAAATACCCGCACTACATGCTGAAGGAGATTTTCGAACAGCCCCGCACGGTCGAGAACGCTCTCCGCGGTCGGATTAACCATGATGAATCAACGTCGAAGTTTGGCGGGTTGAACATGTCCCTGGCCGAACTGCGGGCCATTCAACAAATCGTCATTTGCGCCTGCGGCACGAGTTGGCACGCCGCGCTGATTGGCGAGTCACTGTTTGAAGAATACGCGCATATCCCGGTCGAAGTCGAATACGCGAGCGAATTTCGCTACCGCAACGCCCCGATCGAGCACAACACGCTCGTGCTCCTAATCACTCAGTCCGGTGAGACGGCGGACACCTTGGCCGGCTTGCGCGAATCGCGGCGCCGCGGCCACAAGGTGCTGGCCATTTGCAATGTGGTGGGCAGCACGATTGCCCGGGAGGCCGACGGCGGGATCTATTTGCACGCCGGACCGGAGATCGGGGTGGCGTCCACCAAGGCTTTCACGTCGCAGGTCACCGTGCTGACACTCATGGCCCTGCTCATGGGTCGAATCCGGATGTTGTCGACGAGCCGGGGAACTCAGATCATCCGCGCGCTCGAGGCGGTTCCGAAGCAGATGGAAAGGATCCTGGCGCAGGATGAATTGATTAAGCGCCTGGCATTGAAATACGCGGCTTCCGACGACTTTTTCTTCCTTGGCCGGCAATATAACTTCCCGGTCGCGCTCGAAGGAGCGCTCAAGCTGAAGGAAATCTCCTACATCCACGCTGAAGGCTACCCGGCGGCGGAAATGAAACATGGACCGATCGCGATGATCGATGAAAAAACGCCGACAGTGTTCATCGTTCCAACGGACAGCCTTTACGAAAAGACCTTGAGCAACCTCCAGGAAATCAAAGCCCGCAAAGGTCCGATTATCGCACTGGCCACCGAAGACAACGATCGGATTGGCAGGGAAGTGAGCGACGTGATCTACGTTCCGTCCACGCTGGAGTCGATCTTCCCGTTGCTGGCAATCCTGCCGCTTCAGTTGCTGGCCTATCACATCGCTGTGGCTCGCGGTTGTGACGTCGATAAACCGCGCAATCTAGCCAAGAGCGTGACTGTGGAATGAATTCTCCGCTCTGGTACGTCGCGCGTGCGGCGGCGTGACATGCAGCGCCTTCTGATTCAGGGACATTGATAGGGCCACTCTTGCTGGCGCAGATCACCGAGATATTTGAAGACAAACAAAGATCTCTGCCAGAGACGACGACTGGGTGGGGGAGCTATTTCGCACGCTCAACGAGCTGGTGTTCTTCCGCGTCCTCAATGCCCGCAACGCTGTTCTTTTTCCCGCTATATTCGTTCAGTTTATTTCTGAGCGTACGAATGCTGATGTTAAGAAGTTTGGCCGCGTGAGTACGATTGCCTTTACACTTCTCGAGCGCCACGAAGATGTGCTTTTTCTCAAGGTGGTCAAGGGTAAGGAAATCGCCGTTCGGTTCTGGGAGCGAATTCACTGAAGCTTTCCCGTGATTGCCATTGAGACCCTCAGAAATTTCGCGAGACTTTGGCAGCCCAAGATCCTCCACTCCCAGGCACTCGCCATCCGAGCAAAGGATCACAGCCCGTTCGATGACGTTCTGGAGCTCACGCACGTTTCCTGGCCAAAGATGAGTTTGCAATGCTGCCAGACAGGCGGATGAAATCCCTTGGACTCGGACGCCATGTTTACGAGCGAATCGTTGGAGGAATTGGTCGGCAAGAAACGATATGTCTTCGCGTCGATCCCGAAGTGCGGCAACGTGTATCGGCACAACATTAAGTCGAAAAAACAAGTCTTGGCGAAATTCCTTTCGTTCGACACTCTCTTCGAGATTTCGATTGGTCGTTGCGATAACACGAACGTCCACTTTTATTGTACGAGTGCCACCGACACGCTCCAGCTCGCGTTCCTGCAGAACGCGTAAAAGCTTGGCTTGGACGGTCGGCGAAATTTCACTGACTTCGTCCAAAAGAATCGTACCGCCATGGGCTAATTCAAAGCGGCCTTCGCGCTTGTTCACCGCGCCGGTGAACGCACCTTTCTCATGCCCAAAAAATTCGCTCTCAATCAGATTCTCCGGAATTGCCGCGCAATTGACTTTGATGAACGGTCCACTGGCACGCGGGCTCTGCCGGTAGAGGGCGCGCGCTACCAATTCCTTTCCCGTGCCGCTTTCCCCTTGGATAAGCACGGTAGCCTGCGTGCGTGCAACCTTGCGAATCAACTCCCGGAGCGGTTCCATCGCCGGGCTGCGGCCCAGCAGTTGATAACCCGTTTCTTCGTGCTCGTCATTGCTGAGATACTGGTTGATCTTGATCAACTGTGTGAAGCTCTCTGCCTTCCTGAGCGTCACATCGAGTTGATCGGATGTGAACGGCTTGATGAGGTAATCAAAAGCGCCACAACGCATGCACTCGACGGCCGATTCCACGGTGCCGAATCCGGAAATCATCACCACCAAAGGCTTTTGGGGCCGGCTTTGCAGTTCGCGCAATAGATCAGTGCTTTCCCCGTCGGGCAATCGGACGTCCGCGATCATCAGGTCAAAGGTATCTTTGGCAAGATACTCCTGCGCCGTTGCGAGATTGGCCGCGGAAGCCACATCGTATCGACGCTGCCGCAATTGTTGTTCCAAATTCTTCCTGACGATCACGTCGTCTTCCAGAAGGATGATTTTCTCAATGGGCATTAGTAGGGAAAGTCTAGCTTGCGGCCCTGCGCCGGTACAGGTCAGCAACGAAATGTGGCTGCTGTCGGTGTACGGATGGTAACCGTTGAGCGGGAACTAGTCCCCGTCGCAGGAGCGTCTGTTCATTTTCGCGGTCCAGCACGATGATCTTCATTATCAAATCTTGACTCTGTCGGATTAGTGCGGCGACCTCGGGATGTTTCGCCCGCTGGTCAGGCGTCAACTTTTGCCAACTAATCCGATGTTCCTTGAGTCGCTCGAGTGATTGATTAAGGCGGGGTAACAGGCTTTTCTTGGCCTGATAATTTTCGAATGCATTGCAATTTTCAAGTTTCTGCAAGTGTTGGTTTTCACGATCAATCATCACCAGCATCTCCTGATAAAGGAGCTGCTGCTGGCGGAGATAATCGATAATATCGGCAAGCATATTTAATTGCTTGAGGACACCGGGCTGACCTGCGAACTCATCTTGGTTGCCCGCTGGGTGGATTTTTGGGCGTCGCCTTGCCAGCCCAGGAAATCCCGGCGCCACTTGGCCATCTCAAGGATGGTGCGAACGCTCGGCGTGCTATTGGTCGCTAGTTCATTCTCGCGGGCGAGGATTGCACTGTAAACTTCAGCGGCCTTTTGCGGCAAATTGAAACGTTCCAACACGAGGCCCACCTGATATAACACTGGGAATTGCCAGTCCGGTGTGTTGTCAATTTGAGCGAGTGCTTGATAAACAATTAAAGCGTCAGCATAATTACCTTCTTTGTATAGCTGATTACCAATCTGGTTGCCCGTCCGCAGTTGCCATTTTCTCCAATTTTCCGGATTTTGCCGGGCGGAACCCTCCTGCGATTTGAGCAGTAGAACGACCTGCTCCAGTGCTTCCTGTTCACGCTTCAGTTGACGATAGGCATTAACAAGGTGAAAGCGCACCTCTGGCACCTCCTCCGAGGTCGGGAAGCGTTTAAGGAAATCTTGTGCCTTGGCCACAACATCCGGGCTACGATTCAATGAGGAAAGGCACAGGATCATTTTCGACTGGATCTGGTCCTTTCGTAGCGCTGGAGCATCCAGAGCAAGCAGGTCACTGAACTTTCGGGCAGCCTCGTCATAGTTGCCCTGCAAGAAAAACGTCTCCGCGATCTCCGATTGCGCCTGCAAGACCAGCCGTTTGTAGTAGTCCCACTGGTCGTGCTTGACGCTCAATGAAGTCGTCATTACGCCGTAGAACTTGGAAACCGCCAAGTCATAGAGTCCCAACTCGCGGAAAAGCAACCCCTGACGCAGAGTAATCTCGGGCACGCTCGGGTCTTGTGGATATTTTTGGGCGTATTTTGAAAATATCTTCAGAGCCTTGACGTACTGCTTGTCCTGTTGAGCGACAAAAGCCAATTCTAGAAAAGCCGTCTGTTTGATTGCACCTGGCGCGTCCGATTCCAGGATCGATTCCAAAGTTTTGGTTGCCTGCGCAAATTCAAGCGCTTTGCGCTGAGTTCGCGCCAATCCAAGAGAAAATTCGAATTGCCGAAGCCGGGCCTCGTGATTGCCGGTTGGGGATTGGAGGCTGGAATTCGCTTGCAACTCAGGGGCGTGCTGCAGAGCAGGATCCAATTCATACGGCGGCTTTGACTGGGTCTTCAGCGGCTCGTCAGTTTTCGGCATTACCAGTATCGGTAGCAACAGATTCGTTTCGCTGAAGTCAATCGGATTGAGGGTCATGAGCCGCCTGTCTGTCGATGCGGACAGCGGTGCGGTATCCGAGACGGCTGTCAGATTCGTCGAGGTGTTAGACCCAGTCCCCGAGAAAGTCGCTGCGGCGAAGCAAAAGATTCCCCAGCCCAGAGGCGACAGCAGACGCCTTCGTTCGGGTCGATGACCGGTTGTCTTCATTCGTCAAGAGTCCGGTTTGGTTAGTTATGGACTGGTGTATGTGGCCGTGCTCGCAGGAGGCGCGACAGGACGGGGTGGAACGAAGTTGAGCGGAAAAAAGACGCCCGTGTCAATTTGGTTTGTCCCGCCTTGGCCGTGCTTGAAGAAATTGACCAAAGCCTGCATGGACAATTCGTTAGTCGCGGTATCGAGTGAAGGGAACGGTTCGGAAATCAGCGATTGGAGAATCTCCGGTGTTGTGTTTGTCGAGCTATGTGAGGCCTGCCCGCCCTGTGTAACCAATGGCTCAATGCTCGTAGTTTTTTCGGCCGCCGGGAGGATCGCTTGGACAGCATCATTTGTGGCTGCGATGGTTGGGATTTCCAGGGGCGGCAGCACGTAAACACCAGCGGGCGGTTTGTGCGCAAGGAACCGAAGTGGAGCCGGACCGATGGCTGGCAAGTACGCCCGATGAGTTGCGGCGACCCCAGCGAGCAAACACAGACCAAGAAGCAGCCAAATACGAAAGCGCATAACTAGGCGGTTGATGAGAACTTGCCGTTGGACACCCCCAGCACATGATGCAAGCGTCCCGAATGGTGCTTTGTCCAATTCATGGTCTCGGTTCGTCGTGAAGCGCGTGGCGGCGCCTTCTGTGGGTGAAACCTTTAGATCCGAAATCATATATAAAAGTATTCGGCAGAATCCTCGCTTACTTAAGGGGTTGAGAGGCTTCTTGGAGAATCTTTCAGAATCCAATCAACCTTTCCAGTATAGTTGACGATAATTCTACTGACACTTATGGATGTACTGGTAACACCGACAACTATCGGTCCTTTAGATCGCAAGCAAATCGAAACCCGGCTGAAAAGCTGTCCCCGGCTTCCCTCCCTTGGCACCATCAACAGCGCTCTGCGCGAATTGCTGACCTCCGATCGCCGCTACACATCGCAGATCTCTGAAGTGATTCGGCGCGATCCAAGTCTCACCGCTCGATTGCTGCGTCTGGTTAATTCCGTTTACTTCGGGCTGAGCACACCGGTTAACAGCATCGAAGAAGCCGTGTTCTATCTGGGTGTGCGCCAGATCCGGCAGCTCGCAATGGTCACACCGGTCATCGAAGACTTTCAAAAGCTCGCCGGCAAAACACAATTTCCCTGGCGCGAATTCTGGCGCCATTGCATCGGCACCGCGATTATGACGCGTGAAGTCATCAGCGTGGTTCAAGTGCCGGCGGATGACGCGGACTATGTCGCCGGTCTTGTCCATGATGTGGGAAAGATTGTTATGGCCTCCGCATTCCCGCACCATTTCGCTGAAATTCATAATCGCGCCCGCCAAAATGTTTCCGACTTGAATTCGCTTGAAACCGAGATTCTTGGCTTCGACCATTGTGAATTGGGAGCGCTCTACCTGAGCATCCATCACCTGCCGGAGATTATGGTTGAGACCGCCCTGCATCACCACCAGCCTGAACGTGCCACTCACTACGCTCAGATTGTGGCTGCCGTTCAAATCGCGGACCTGCTCGTACGCTTCGCCAAAATTGGATTGAGCGGTAACAACACCGAAGTCACCGACAAAGATTGGTTGAATGCTGCGGGTTGGAACATTCTCTTCCCTCAAGACGGAGATGCGGAGCGAGCCATTGCCCGGGCATCCCTCAACCGCAGTCTGCAACGGCTCCCGACAATCCTGGAAGGCTTGATTTAGTTAGCGGCCTTGTCTGTTTCGCCGGCCGTCTTATCTCGCGTGTTGCTGTGAGGACCTTGCGTGAGAAATCACCGTTCCGAATTTACTTCGCGTTTGGCTCGAACCTGATGCGGCCGTCCTCAGATTCAATCTAAGCGAACTGCACGGGTCGCAGGCGCGGGCTCCTTTGCAGCGATCCGGCCCGTCTGCTCAAGCCGGGTCAAAGAATCCATTTCACAAAGTCCCTTTTCGCTTTTCTTTTCCCCTCCAAAATAGGTTGGGGTTATTTTCGGATTTTGCTATGCGTTAGTCCGAAAGCAGCCCGAACTAACATTTTCAAAGGATTAAAAATGAATGATAAACATTTGTCCGGAAGGGTCGCCGTCATCAGCGGCGCTAGCAAAGGACTGGGGAAGGCGATCGCCCTCGCACTGGGAGGCGCGGGCGCACAATTGGCGCTTGCTTCGCGCAATCTAACGCAATTGACCGAAACGGCAGACGCCGCGCGTGCGCTGGGCATCGTCGTCGAGGTCTTCCAGGCTGACGTCACCAATGAGCAACAAATCCGAAGTTTGGAGAAAGAGGTCGTCGCGAGATTCGGTAGAGTTCATATCCTGGTCAACAACGCCGGAATCAATATCCGCAAACCGCTCACAGAATTCACCCTGGCCGAGTGGCATCAAGTGATCGACACGAACCTAACGGGTCCCTTCCTTCTGTGCCGCTCGTTTGTGCCGCATATGAAAGGGATCGGCTATGGACGCATCCTGAATCTCACTTCGATCATGAGTCATGTGGCGCTCGCGGGAAGAACCGCCTACGCTGCCAGCAAGACAGGTCTTCTCGGGCTCACCCGGGCGCTGGCTCTGGAGCTGGCTAATGAGCAAATTACCGTCAATGGCATCAGCCCGGGTCCCATCGCGACCGCGATGAACGCACCGATCATTCAAAACCCCGAGCTCAATCAACAATTCGTTTCAAAGATTCCGATAGGCCGTTGGGGCAAGGAGGAAGAGGTCGCTCAACTCGCTCTGTATCTCTGTTCCAAAGAAGCCGGCTTCGTGACCGGTACAGACATCTTGATCGATGGGGGCTGGACCGCGCAATGAATAATCGAACGGCTCAGTGGACGGATGCAAACCATTTAGCTTCATCATTGACGCCGGACAATCTCAGTTTAACTTAGATCAAAATCATCACACAACTTGAAGGCGTAAAAGCTCGCCCTATGAAAAATTCCAGAGCTCCCGCGAATTCCCCTTTTTGCTCTTCTTTCTTGCTCGTGACTGGGTTTACTTTAATCGAGTTGCTGGTCGTGATTGCGATCATCGCAATCCTCGCCAGTATGCTCCTGCCCGCTCTGGCCAAATCCAAAGAAAAGGCCAACCGAATTTATTGTACCAATAACCAGAAGCAGTTGATTCTCGCGACACACCTGTACGCCGGCGACTCCGACGACTGGCTACCACACAACAACTGGGACTTTCACCCAGAGTGGCCGGGTTGGTGTTGCACTCCTCCCTTTACCAAACCGATCACGAACATCCAAACCGGCACGCTATGGAAATATCTTGGCGACTATAAGATGTACAGGTGCCCTCTCGACCGAACCAACACCGCTCTTTTTAAGCAACGCGGCCAAAAGTACACCAGTTACATCATGAACGGATCGATCACGGCCTTCCAGATCCGTGGCAAGACTTACAAGATTACGGCCTTTCGCCCAGACGCCATCATTATGTGGCAGGCCGATGAGCGAAGTCCGGGTGACTTCAACGACGCCTCCAGCAGCCCTGACGAGGGCATTACCCGAATTCACAACATTGGCACTACGGTCGGTGTGATTGACGGGCATGTTGAATACATCAAGATTCGTGACTTCAATCGCGAAGCAATTAAGCATCCTGGCCGCCTGTAGTATCAGGTCGGTTCCCTGGTAAGGGGCCAGTAGAACGTCCGCAAAATCGAAAATGAACACATACCCGAACCCGTCGGGGATCATGAGATGAGAGCGTCCGATGTCCTCTTTGGTCTTTCGCTTGCGTTCGTTCTTTTGGCCGTTGGTTGCAGCAAGAAGAAAGTGGATCTTTCGGAACTCGAGAAAGCGTTCAAGAGTGCCGAAGCTCAGTTGGGCGCCCAAAAAGCAAATGACGCGAATCAGCCGCCTGCTCAAAATCCCCAGCCTCTCCTGCAGCAAGCCGAGGAAGCAATTAGACAATCGGATTACGCAGGAGCGTTGGTGCCCCTGACTGCGCTCCGTTCCCAACCCAACCTTACCGCCGAACAGTTAACCGCAGTTCAGGATACGGTCGCAGCGATAAACAAACAAATGGCAGAAAAAGCGGACGCGGGGGATCCGGCTGCGCAAAAGGCGATGGAAGAATATAGAGAGGCCAGGCGCGCCATGCGACAGCGCAGATAGAAGCTGCTGCGCTTTTCGAGCCGGAGAGTTTCAGCCTTCAGCGCTCCCCTCTCCCAGGGCTTTGGTTGGCGCCAAGCAGTCTCATTTCGGCTTCCGACCGCCTGAAGACGGAACTCCGAACCTTTTAGACTGCCGTTGAAGGGCGTTCGGAGGGGCTGGAGCCGTTCCTGGTTTCACTTGCGGCCATAGTGAGAATTGCTGCATTCGCCGATTGGCCGCAGCAGTTCTCATTTTGGCTTTAGCCGCTTCTTGCGGAGATTTGTTCTGAGAGC
>JBDTOW010000094.1:0-9114 GCA_039933075.1 Verrucomicrobiota bacterium
CGCTAGGTCGCAACCGCACTTGGGGCGCCGGCGCGAAAGGCGTGTCTTACCGGCCGGGAGAATTCCCCGTTGCGTTTCCCCGAATCGTCGATCATCGCTATCTCCAGACAATGCTGATTCCATTGCGTGCAGGACGCTATTTTGAAGCAGGGGACACGGCTGATTCTGAAAAAGTGATCGTGATCAACGAAACCATGGCACGGCGACTCTGGCCGGATCGGGATGCGATTGGGCAAATCGTCAACGTCAACGGAGAGTCGCGGGTCGTGGGCGTGGTCGGAGATGTGCGGCACGGCACGCTCGAGGGAGCATCCGGCGCCGAGATGTATCTGAACTTCCGTCAAACCGGCGATTGGAACGCGGTCGAACTTGTCGTCCGGGCCACGCGTTCGGCGGTGTCGCTTGCGCCCGACGTGCGCGCGGTGATGAAGGCATTCGATCCAAACCTGCCTGCCACAGAGTTCACAACGCTTGAGCAGATCGTGGATCATGCCGTGGCGCCGCGGCGGTTGATCACGAACCTGCTGAGCGCCTTCTCTTCGCTGGCCCTGGTGTTGGCGGCCATCGGTCTTTATGGCGTGATTGCGTATTCGGTGAGCCAGCGGACCCGTGAGATTGGCATCCGCATGGCCGTCGGCGCCCAGCGCGGCGATGTGCTGCGCCTGATCATTGGAGAAGGCTTCAAGATGGCGGCGGTGGGGGTAGTCCTGGGCTTGATTGCGGCGCGATTCGCGACGCGGGTGCTCGACAGCTTGTTGTTCGGCGTTACCGCCACCGATCCGTTCGTCTTCGTGATCAACGCCGCCATTCTGGTAACCGTCGCGCTGCTTGCGTCTGCCATTCCAGCCCGCCGCGCGGCGCGAGTGGACCCGATGAAGGCGCTGCGCTGTGAGTGAAACCGTTGAATCGTTGAACCGTGAACCCAGACAACCCGAAACCGCCCGCCGCTTCAATCGATTTAACGATTTAGCGGTTTAACCTTTTTAACCATTTAACGAACCATGAACGATCTCAAATTCGCTTTCCGCCAACTCCTGAAGAACCCGGGCTTCACCGCCGTGGCCGTGCTGACGCTCGCTCTCGGCCTCGGAGCGAACAAACAGGAGTCAGCGCGATGAGTAATCTCTTGGCAACAATTCCATTTCCGATCTGGGGCGCGGTGTCCCTGGTTGTTGCGGCGGTTTATTCCTTTTGGGCTCCGGGGTTGTCAGCAAAGGCCGTGGTCGCTTCGCTGTCGTTGTGGCAATATTTCATCCTTCGTTGGTTCCATCCGCTGGTTTGGGTCGTGCTGGCGGCGTCCTTTTTCTTTCGCGGCAGTTCGCTTGCCCATCGGCGTTACGTGGCGAACGTCTTGGCACTAATCGCGCTCGCCCTATACGTGATGTTTCTGTTGACCTTCGCAATCTTTCGGATGAGACAGAAATGATTTCCCTCACGCGATACCTAAAATGAATACCTTCTTTCTCGATCTTAAATTCGCCTTCCGGCAACTGCTCAAGAACCCCGGCTTCACCACTGTAGGCATGCTCACGCTTGCAACTCTGACGTCTCCGACCGGTGCCGCGGAATTAAGGGCGTACAGCAGCCAGCCCGGAACCGCGCGCGCCAGCGTCCCACGGGGCGCCGCATTTCCTCATCGCATCTGGGCCGCTTGTGATTTTGAGGGACGCACGCCGGACTATGGCTGGTTCGGTCCCGGCGAGACGAATCACTTTCCGCGTTATCCGGGCAATCGCACGGCCCTTGGAGTCGGTGCGCGCCCCTACCAAAATATCAGCGCCGTCATGACCGGTATCATTCCCGTGCCCAGTCCGCGTATGGGCAAGGAGAACTGGCTTTACCTGCGCTATTTCATCAAAGGAACCTTGTCCGCGACCTTTCAGCATTTCAACCTCACGCGGGAAGACGACTGGCATGTCACCGTCTCGGGACTGACGTCCGGCGTGTGGTCGGAAGTGTTAAATTGATTGATCTCGAATCAGCTAAGCTCAACCGTCGCTTTTATCGGGCAGTCAAGGCGCCATAGGAATTCGTGGCTTCGCTCAAACAAGGTTGACGGTAGCGGAACTTCGTTTCGATTCCGCGCAAGCTGATCCCAGTCGTGGGATTGGAGATTCCCACAACCGGTCAGCCGGAAAGGCCTGCGATGGCTCGGAATGTTCATCCCAGCCTGATTGGCGGAAGATTGACACGTCTTTCCACGCGTGGCATGACTGCTGCGAGGAATGGTGGATTGATGCTGAACGATCTCAAATTCGCCTTCCGCCAATTGTTGAAGAATCCTGGCTTCACCGCCGTGGCTGTGCTCACGCTCGCGCTTGGCATTGGGGCGAACACAGCCATTTTCAGTGTCGTCAATGCCGTGCTTCTCCGACCGCTGCCTTATCCGGATTCAGAACGGCTGGTTTGGTTGAGCGAACGCCATCCGAACTTCCCGGCGATGTCCATCGCCTATCCAAACTTCACCGACTGGCGGACACAGCAAACCGTCTTCGAACACATCGGGATCTATAATTGGGGGAGCTACAATCTCACCGGTGATGGTGATCCACTGCGGCTGCGAGGCTCCCGTATTTCAGCCGAAGCCTTGGTCGCCCTGCGCGTGCAGCCAACCATGGGACGGCTCTTTCGCGAAGACGAGGACAAACCCGGCGCGCCACCGGTCCTGCTGCTGAGTCATAAATTGTGGAGCAGCCGATTCGGTGGAGCCTCGGACATCCTCAACCGGTCCGTCACCCTCGATGGCCGAGTTTGGACGGTCATCGGCGTGATGCCGCCGGATTTCGTGTTTCCCGGTCAGTTGGATATTTGGGTCCCGGTTGGGTCGATGTCCGCCGAATCTTCTTATCAGAATCGCGGCAATCACCCCGGCCTTTTGGGTGTGGCGCGGCTCAAGCCGGGCGTGACGTTGCAGCAGGCCCGCGCCGAAATGGCGACCATCGCAGCCCGCCTGGAAAAACAATATCCCGATTCCAACAAAAACTGCGGCGTTCGGATCGACCCCTTGCTTGAGAATCGCGTCGGGTCGACCGTGCGCGCCGCCCTGTGGACAATCCTCGGCGCGGTGGGGATGGTGCTGTTGATCGCGTGCGGCAATGTGGCGAATCTGCTTTTGGCGCGGGCCGCGGCGCGGCAGAAAGAGATGGCGGTCCGCGCGGCATTGGGGGCGGTCCGCTGGCGAATCGTCCGGCAACTGCTGGCCGAAAGCCTGCTGCTGGCACTGACGGGCGGAGCGCTTGGGGTCCTCCTGGCAAACTGGGGGCTCGGGCTGATTCTGGCCATCAGCCGCGAGGCTCTCCCACGCGCCAGCGAGATAAGACTTGATGTCAGTGTTCTCGCATTCACCGCCGTGGTGTCCCTCCTCACCGGAATCCTTTTTGGCTTGGCTCCGGCCTGGCAGGCCAGCCGTCCCAATTTGCAGGAAGCGCTCAGGGAAACAGCGCGTGGCATGACGACCGTGCAGGCGCGCCTGCGGCACGCGTTGGTCGTGGGGGAAGTGGCGCTGACTCTGCTGCTTCTGATTGGCGCCGGCTTGATGTTACGCACCTTCCACCGTCTTCAGACTCTCGATCCCGGCTTTAGCCACGAGCGTGTAATTAGCTTTCGGCTGGACTTGCCGCCGCAGAAATACAGCACTGTCGATCAGCAAATTATTTTTTACCAAAGCCTTGTCGAAAAGCTCGGGGCGTTGCCCGGCGTCCAGCACGCCGGTGTTGCCTATCAATTCCCGCTCGCGCACGAAGGCTGGCAGACGAGCTTCCGGATCGAAGGCCAGCCCGAGCCGCCCCCCGGCCAGCGCCCGTCAATGGAGCTCACACCAGTCAGCCCTGATTACTTTCCGGCGATGAGCATTCGCCTGTTGCGAGGACGCTTTTTCACCGACGCCGACAATCGCGAACATCTGCGCGGACGGGACCTGACCGGTTTGAACGAAGGGCAGCTCCGGAACGTGGGACTCAATGTCATAATCGTGGACGAAGAATTTGTCCGCCGACATTGGCCGAACGAAGATCCGATCGGCAAACGGGTTCGTCTAAGCGCCGACGCGGCGGACCCGGGATTGGCGGTCGTTGGGGTCGTCGCGCGAGTGAAGATGGACGAGCTTGGCGAGCAAGGCGGTTTCGTCCAAGCCTACTTGCCCCTCTGGCAATATGGCGGCGCCGGGCGGGCAGTGGTGATCAAGACGGCGCTCCCGCCGGAAACTCTTGTCCCGGCAGTTCGACGGGAGGTGCAGGCCCTCGATCCCGAGCAACCGATCTATGACCTGCGTACGATGGCTGCGATCCGGCATGATTCCCTGGCTCCGCAGCGCCTCAATCTCGCGTTGCTGGGTCTCTTTGCGTTCGTGGCGCTGACGCTCGCGGTCATCGGTCTCTACGGCGTGCTGGCCTACGCGGTGACACAGCGGACGCGCGAGATCGGCATCCGCATCGCGCTGGGCGCGCAGCGGCACGACGTTCTTGGCCTCGTGGTCCGAGAAGGTGTAAAACTCACGCTCGTCGGCGTCGCGCTCGGTTTAGCCGGTGCCTTCGGACTGACTCGTTTTCTGACAAGCCTGCTTTACGAAGTCAAACCGAGTGATCCGTTGACACTATTGGCGATGCCGCTGCTCCTGTTGATGGTCGCCCTCTTCGCCTGCTGGTTGCCGGCGCGCCGCGCGGCGGCGGTCGATCCAATCGAGGCACTGCGGTGCGAGTGATGAGGGACGAGAGACGAGAGACGAGAGACGAGAGACGAGAGACGAGAGACGAGGGGCGAGGAATGCGAGAATCAAAACACCCATAAATGCCAAGCTAAAGAGTTACAAAGACCTGATCGTCTGGCAGAAGAGCATCCAGTTGATGAAGCTGGTGTATCAGATCACCCGAATATTTCCGTCCGATGAGTGACCCCTATCCCCTATGCAAGATCTCAAATTCGCCTTCCGCCAACTCGTGAAAAACCCCGGCTTTACCGCCGTGGCCGTGCTCACGCTCGCGCTCGGCATCGGGGCCAACACCACCGTCTTCAGTTGGATACAATCTGTCTTGCTCAATCCGTTGACCGGCGTGGCTGAGTCGAACCGCCTGCTGGTCATCGCGCCACGGCACGCGTCGGGCACCGTGAGCGACACGGCTTCGTATCTTGACGCAAAAGATTTTGGCGAGCACAGCGAAATTTTTTCCGGCGTGATCGCATCGCAGATGATGCCGATCAGCTTGACGGTGGATAAAGAGCCGGAATGGATTTGGGGCCAGATCGTGACCGCAAATTTCTTCGATGTGCTCGGCGTGCGCGCGGCGAAAGGTCGAACGTTCCTGCCAGAGGAAGAGACGAAACCGGGCGGCCATCCAGTAGTTGTTATCAGCGATGGTTTGTGGCGGCGCCGCTTTGCGAGCGACACGAACATTCTAGGTAAAACGGTCGTGCTGAACCGGCACACGTTTACGATTGTCGGGATTGCTCCCTCGGATTTTCAAGGTACGATGGGAGGACTGGCGTTCGATCTTTGGGCGCCACTCATGATGTACGAGCAGTTGATGCCGGGCGTTGATCTGAGATACCGCCGCGCCCGCTCGTTGCACACGATTGGCCGGTTGCGCTCCGGCTTGCCTTTGGCGCAAGCGCAGGTCGCCGTCACGACCCTCGGCAAGCAATGGGAAGAAGCGTATCCGGAACCGAATAAGAACATTGGCTTCACCTTGTTTCCACTTTGGAAATCGCCGTGGGGCGCGCAAAGCGTGATGCTGCCGCTGCTCAGTGTGCTCTTCGCGGTGACCGTGCTCGTATTGCTCATTGTCATCGCCAACGTCGCGAACTTGCTGCTCGCGCGCGCCACCAGCCGCGAGCGTGAGATGGCCGTTCGTCTGGCCCTCGGCGCGAGCCGCGTGCGTCTCGTGCGTCAACTGCTCACCGAGAGCGTGCTCCTCGCGCTGTTCGGCGGCGCGCTGGGAATAATGTTTGCCTCGTGGGGCATCGAAATCATGCGCGGGCTGCTGCCGTGGACGCATTTGCCGCTCGCTTTCAACATTCGACTGGATGCGCGGGCGCTTGGCTTTACCACGCTGTTGGCGCTCCTGGCTGGGATTTTCTTTGGCCTTGCGCCAGCCTGGCAGTCCACGCGTTCCAATCTTTTCAGCACGTTGAAGGAAGGTGGCCGCGGTGCTTCGGCGCAACGGCATTGGCTGAGGAGCTGTCTCGTTGCCACGGAAATCGCGCTTGCCCTGTTGCTGCTGATTGGCGCGGGGCTTTGCTACCAAAGTTTTCAATACGCGCGCCGGATGAATATGGGCTTTGATCCGCGGAATGTGGTGATCGCGGCAATCCACCTGAGTGTTCATGGTCACGGCGAAAAGGAGGGAAAGATTTTTTACCGCCGGCTGCTCGAACGCCTGCACGACTTGCCATTCGTCGAAGCCGCTGGCATGGCGAACTATGTTCCGCTGGGTCCTGAGGGTGGCCCGACAACGCGCGTGCAAGTGGAGGGCTACGTGCCGCAGCCGAATGAAAACATGAGCATCGCGTTCAACATAATCTCACCCCGCTACTTCGCGACGTTGCGCATCCCGATGGTCGACGGCCGCGACTTCACGGTGCGTGACGACGATACCGCGCCCGGTGCCGTTGTCGTCAACGAGACCGTCGCGCGCCGGTTCTGGCCCGGCCAAAGCGCGCTCGGCCGGCGCCTGAAGGTTTGGGGTGATCGCACGGTCACGGTCGTAGGTGTGGTCAAGGATGGCAAATATCGCCGGCTCGGCGAACCACAGCAGTCGTTTTTCTATCTGCCCTTCGATCAATTTTACGAAGCGAACATGGACGTCCACGGTCGCACGGCATCCAACCCGTTGACGATGCTCGACACCGTTCGCCGCGAAGTGCGCGCGACGGACAGCGCGGTTCAAGTCTGGGTGGCCACGACGTTGACCGATGTGATCAGTTTCGCCTTCTTTACGCAACGGATCGCGGCATCGCTTCTGATTGTTTTGGGTGCGGTGGCACTGTTGCTGGCGGTGATCGGCATTTACGGAGTGATGGCATTTTCCGTGAGTCAACGCACTCAGGAAATCGGCATTCGCATGGCGCTTGGCGCGCAGCGCTTCGATGTGATCAAGCTGGTGTTCCGGCACGGCTTTCGCCTGGCGGCAATTGGGGTAATCGTCGGCCTCGTTAGCGCGGTTGCTTTCACCCGCTTGCTCTCGAGCCTGCTGCTCGGCGTGAACGCGATCGATCCCGTGACCTTCGTCGGAGTGCCATTGACGCTGATGGCGGTGACGCTCGGGGCTTGTTATTTGCCCGCACGCCGGGCGACCAAAGTCGATCCGATGGTGGCTCTGAGATGTGAGTAAGAAGGCCACAAGGCAAAAGATGAATGACGAAAAATGTTTCGCCACCCATATTTTGCCTGCCTTCTCACTTGTGAATCTCTGCGGTTTTTCCCGGGATTGGCGAGCATGCCCGCGCGACAAGCCCGCACCTGAGCAACTGACCAAATTGGCCGCCTGAGAAAATCTTCGCGAAAACGAAAGGCTTTTGCCTATATGAATCCAGCGCGGCCGAGCCAGGCCGAGGGCCGAGCCGCAACCATTCCTCCACCGGATGGAACATGGAGAGAGAGGTTTCCGCTTGACGGTTTTCTTGGTTGTCATAATGCTCAACTCCGTCACCAAACGAAAGGCAACCTATGCGACCCTTTATGCGAACTTCTTTCTCCCGATCCATTCTTTTTCTTTGTGCTGCAATCAACCTTGCGCTTGGTTTGGCGGGGTTCGCTCAAGAGAGCGTCAGTATCACGCTTGGATTGACGAACACGGAACAGGGTTTGTTGCTGAAAGAACCCGACGGGGGAGCGACGACGGTCGTGACCAATGGCGGTTCCTCGGCCCGATCCACCCAGCCGCCGCAAGGCACGACCGGTGGCTTCATGTATTTCGCCACGGACCCGGCGTTCGCGAATGCCGGTAGCGTCGCGACCTTGTTCGTGACGGTCGAATATTGGGATGAGGGGACGGACCAATTCAGGATCGAGTATGACGCGCAGCCGGATCCGGCTAACCCGAACCCGGACACCGACCCATTCACACCGGCGCAGGCCGGCGCGTCCCTGGCGAAATACGACACCAAGAAGTGGGTCACTTACCAGTTCCGGCTGGCGAACGTTTTTTTTGGCAAGCGGCAGCCGGGGGCATCTGACTTTCGCATCAACGATCTAACCGTGGATGCACAAGGCAATCCAGTTGATGGTGAAGCTCCCGAAGTTATCCGCAAGGTGGTGGTCTCGAAAACCGAGCCGATCCCCCTCCACATCAAGTTTGCGACTGTCCCGCCAAAAATCGACGGCACGCTCGATGACCAGGCGTGGAAAGAGGCCCAGGTGTTCAAAGTTGACAGCGCTCTTCAAGATGTCATCCGGCCGAGCGCATGGCAAGGGACTAACGATTACTCGCTGGACGCGCGCTTTGCCTGGGATAACACCTATCTTTATCTGGCTTACGACGTAACCGACGACGTTCCCCGCGCGAACACCGACGTGCCCGCGACGGCTTGGAACGGCGACGGGGCGGAGGTCTATTTCGGCTTCGATCAATCGAATCCCGGCCGTTCAACTTACCTCCCTGACACGGATTTCCATCTGGCCCTAAGCGCGGGACCGAATCCGACTTGGGCGGTTTATTTTCTGAACGGCACCTTTGAACCCGTGGCAGGAGGCCCTTTTCAGCCGGCCGATAACATGATCGTCAAGGATCGTCCCAATGGCTACATCATGGAGGCCCGTATTCCCTGGGCCATGCTGGTTGGCGCTAACGGCACGACGAACGCGCCTCCTGTGCCGGGTCAACTCGTTGGCTTCAACGTGTTCGGGAACGACGGCGATAATCCTGATGCGCCTGCCCAGGAAGTAGCAATGGGATTCTCGGGTCGCCCCCGGGCTTACTTGGATCCGGGCGCATGGTCGACTGTACAAATGGACCCGCCCGCGTCGCAGCCAACCAACTCACCGGTGACGGTGCAGGACCCCGGCAACGTGGTGGGTACCGGCACCAACGCGTGGTCCTACCTGATTCTGGAGGGCGAGGATTATGCTTCCGAGTTGGACCCTGCGGACGGAGTGGGTTTTACTCGGGTGGATAACAGCGG
>JBDTOW010000095.1:0-9110 GCA_039933075.1 Verrucomicrobiota bacterium
CATTTCCCTTTCGGCAAGGTCAGCTTCTTAACGAAAGTCGCTTCCGGCCATATCGCGTCCCGTCCGTCCCAGATTGAGATCTTCTTCGGTTTCTTGGCCATCAGTGAACCATCGCCGCCATCGTCCTTGCCGTCCTCGTTAATCGAGTAGAGCTGGAACGTGCCATCAGGTTTCAGGTTGTAGCGCAAAGGCTTTCCGTCCATCCAATCTTTAGGAACTGCTGACAGATACGCCGGGACCAGGGCCGAGAGATTGTCTGGGTATCTTCCGGTCGCCATGTGAAACCGCTTGAGAGCGATGGCAGCAATTGCCAACTCCTTCTGTGCATCAGCTCTAACCGCTCTCAACAAGGTAGCTCGTGCGCTGAATGTCGTGGTGGCTGAGAAGAGAAATCGCAGCTTGCCATACCAGCCGTAGTCTTTCGGCTCGTCCGATTCTAAAACGGAAAAAAAACCATCTCTCGGCTCACCTTGCTCATAGTTTATCGCAGCCCAGGAATTGGTCTGGAGAGATCGGGCCTCCGTGATCCGCTCTTGCCAGGTCTTAAGCGAACGAAGTTCGTCGTGATACGAATAAGCAGCCCTCCACAGTGGCACCTGGATATAATTCACGAAAAAGGAATCGGCACCGAGAGAGTCTTCCGTTCCGAACATCGCCGCGACCTGCGTCATCCCGCGAATACCTTCATCGAGCTTGCTTTTGGAACTGCGCAGGATGCGGAACTGGTCGATAGTCATGTCGCGTTCGACCTGGAAACTGGCAACCATCGCGTCCACGAAATGATTGTCCTGCCACTGTTGGCTCAGTGACTTTAGCTGGGCATCACTGAAGGTGTCGCTCTGGAGGCTCTGCCAAAGCGTCCCAAAGGCGGAATAAGCGACGGCAACACGAACCAATTGCGAAATAATCAAGGGTTCCGACTCCTGTGCGTGCGTCAATGAATTGAGGGCGGTTAGCGAGGTGAACGCTTGCTCCGCGTGTCCTTTTCTCAAATCAGCGATGCACAAAGCCGTAAGCCATTGGCCTGCTTTCTTTAATTGCGTAAGCCAGGGCACATCAAAACTGCTGAATCCATTTGTGTAGACAACGCCCGAATTGAACGCGGGCTTCTGGAGAGCCTCAACAATTTGCGTCAGTAGGATTCGCGTGCTGCTCAACTCGTCATCAACATCAGTCCAGGTATTTGTTAGCATACCTTTACCATTAGACTTTTCGGATTCCCAAGCATCGAGAGTGAAGACCACGACCGCTTGTTGGGGATTCAGAAATCTGAGAAGCGGCGGAACGTTGCTCGGCACAGATGCTAGCTGCTTGGCTGCCATGATCACCTCCACTGCCCCATTCTCCGCTGGCAATGGCGGAGTCGGAATCAATTCCAGGACGTTCAGCTTCTCGCCTCCACTGAGCATCTCTTTTTTCCAGGAACCAACGGCTAATTGGCCTCGCAGGCGTTCGCCGAGCAGTGCGATCAAAACTGCCAGAACGAGGACTCCAAAAAATCTGGCGACCCGGCGAATGTTCTTCACAGCGTGATGTTCTTGGTGAAAACGGTAAAAGACAAGCTGTAGGATACTGAGGTTGCTGAATGCGGCTACGGGCGATGTGGCGGCTCAGGTTGATGTCCAGTGCTGTGGGCATGCTTTAACCACAAAGTATTCTCGTCGCGCAAAATGCTTGTCTCATCAAACGACCGTTTGATTGTCTATGGGTCACTCCGCCAAGTCAGCGCGGTTTTCTCAATGTTTCCAGTCTCAAAAACGCATCTCATTTTTCATTGTACATTCAACTTATGTGTACGATGGTTTGCGACACATGAGGAGAAAAACCACATCCCGGCTGGTTGGCTACGCGAGGGTCTCGACTGGTCAGCAAGATCTGCAACTTCAACTGGACGCCCTAAAGGCCGCAGGCGTCACCAAGACCGATCTTTGCACAGACAAGATCAGCGGCTCCAAAGCAGCCCGGCCCGGCCTTGATGCGTGTCTCCAGCAATTGCAGGCCGGTGACACTTTGTTAGTCAGTAAGGCCCAACTAGCAGGGTGGAGCGAACGGAGGCAGCCGTTCGGCTCAGAGATAAATCGGACGCCAGCGGTGGGTGCCTCCCGTCGCTCTGTGAGTCGCGTCATCTCCACCACGCTTTCGGCGACGTGTCCACGCCGGGTCAAGGCTGGCGCTTGCCGCCGCCCGCGATCGACCGGTTGCCCTCCGTTCCTTTGCAGGAACCAGCCCGCCGCCAGCGGCTCGAATGGGAAACTGAGTTGCTCGATTTCACCGCAAGTGGACATCCGCTTGAACCCTACGACGACATCGCATGGGATACATACTCCCGGTCAACCAGGTCGGCTCCCCGACAACGACGCGCTGAGGAACCACCGTGGTTGTTGCTGCATTTCGGGCGAAGGTGCGTAGCATCTCGGCCCCAGTGACGGCCCGTGGGATCAACGTGCTGATTGGCAACTGCGAGATCACGCATGCCGTGACGTTCCAGATGCTAATCCGCAAACGCTTCAAAGACACGGCGGGCGTCACCTTTACTGTTTGCGACCGCCTCGATGATCTGCTGGATCAAGCCAGCAACAACGGTTCGACCTGTGCTTGCTGGTGCTGAATAACGTGCTGGCCGCTGCGGGTGCCCACCAAAATCGAATCGAGGCAGTTATCGCCGCGATCCCGGCGTTGAAGGCCAGTGGCCCCTTGCCGTTGCCATTTCAGGTTACTGCCCCACACCAGACTTCCCAGCGCGTGTGCGCGATGCCGGTGCCTGCGAGTTCGTGCGCTTGCCATTCGAGATAACAGACTTTAGGGACGCGATGGCGCGAGCACTGCCCGAATGAACGAAGTTAAACCGATCACTTTGTGGTGGGTCTTGCCCGCCGTTCTCGCAGGAATGCCGATGCCGTTTATTCGTCGGGATCGACGCATGGATCGCGGCAGCGGCCTATCGACATACGACGACGATTTGCCAATCTTGCGTTTGGCTGGAATCCGAGCGGTCGTGTCGTTGCTTGATAATTCAGAAGACGATTGGATTTTCGACGCGACCGGCTTTGCCTTTCATTGTGTGCCGGTTGCCGAGGGAGGAGCGCCAACAATGGAGCAAGCGTTAGGCGTGGTCCGTTTTGTGAATCGGCAGCGAGCAGGCCATCGCCCGGTCGCGGTCCACTGCGAAGCGGGAATTGGCCGGACAGGCACGGTTCTGGCAGCATGTCTTATTTCGCAAGGCGACGGTGTTGAATCAGCGATTGCGCGGGTTCGTTCCGTTCGCCAGTCTGCGATTGAGACGCCAGCGCAAATTGAATTCTTAAAACAATTCGCCCGATGGCCCAGTTTGAGCGGCGTCTAACTCAGGAACGCACCAAGGCCGGGTTGACGGCAGCTCGTGCTCGTGGGCGCTTGGGCGGGCGTCCGGCCGTACCCGTCGATGATCCAAGAGTTCAAACCGCCAAGAAGATGCACGCGGACAAAACCATGTCCATCGCGGATATATGCTCCACCCTACGGATTTCCAGGCCGACTCTTTATCGCTACGCAGCACTGAAGTAAACGACTTACCGGGCAGAACGAGCGAAAAACTCTCGTGTGTTTTGATTTTGTCGGCGACATATTTGCCACGATGAACTTGGATTGGGAAATGCTAACAAGATCGCGCTGTGCAGTCCTCAAGGCTGTCAGCAGGTGCGAAACGCCTTGGACCAGGTTGCGCGAGTAATTTGGGTTTACTCCACGCGAGCCGAACCGCGATACAACCAGCGGAAGCTTTGAAGCTTTCCGCGCTCAACCATCCGCGATGGAAGGACGATATAATAATTTACAATCGCATCTGGCTCTTTTTTTACAAAAAGAACACTATGAAAAAAATAATGACGGTAGCTTGCCTGCTCTTTACGCCCGTGGCGATAATGGCTGGTGATCGCTACTCGGCGTCTGGGAAGTCTTCCAGCACACCTTCACATTCCGTTCCTGCCAGACCTTTCGCTTCTGGCAAGGCGGCAGCTAAGAAATCCACAACCCTCGCATCAAGCAGCCATCGTTCGACCAGCATTGACGGTGTTCAGCGCGATGCCAAGGGCCGCGTAGAGAGGAGTTCAACCGTGCGGGAAAAATTCAAGATGCCGCAGGGCTGGCCCGGCCACGTTGTTAAGCATTCGGTTCCAATCACGCGCGGCGGCTCCGATTCCGTGCCTGGCAAACGACCGCAGACGACACAGCCAAGGACCAGATAGGTTGTCAGGTTTTGTTAACCCTCGATGTCCAAGCCGTTATCTCGCACTGCCACGATATGTCTGCGACCACAACCTGAAATGCTGGCAGATTTTCCACAGCAGCAAAGTATGCTTCCAACGACCGATAGCCCACGGTCGAAAGTGACATTGGATATTGGCGCACCGCCTCGATGGGATTGGTTACAAATATCAGGCGTATAATCTCCAAGTGATCGTAGAATTTTTCTTCTTCATTAATCTCAAATCGCCGACTGAGCACCAAATAGCATTGCTCCGTACCAGTCTTCTCGGAAACGCTGATCTCGCAGTGAAGCGTATCATCGGCACAGTTCGCAGGTTCGTTGGCAAACTGTTTGAAAACCTCCCAAGCTTGCCTCGGTTGGGGATGACCCATGTCAAAGCCACGTTCCACCAGCAGTTGCTTGAGTCGGTCGGCTGCTTGCGAGACTTCCATCATTTGTCGTAAAGGTAAAGGGGTCAGTCCCAAGTATCGACACAAATGCCGTGAAAGCGGTTTCGCCATGGCGCGAAGAGGGGCCACTTTGGACCCACGTTTCGAACCGTCTTTACTAAGTTAAGAAATGATATATGTGTCAATACTTGGGACCGACACCTTTTCGCCACCTTTTCGCCGCGAGGAAATCTTCCGCGACGACCCTGACCGCCAACGTTTCCTCTCCGCCCTCAGTGAGGCCGGTGGGCAAGACCGGATGGCAAATGCACGGATGGCAGCGCGGTTGCGGCGCGAGACGACGATGAGTTTGAAATGGATAGCAGAATGATTGGCGATGTGCAGTTGGGCGAATTTGTCCAACCTGCTGAAAAGGTGTCAGTCCCGGCTATTGGTAAATGTGAATTGAGGCTCTTGAGTTGTTCCAGGACTGGAGCGTTTGCGCACTTTTGCACATAGGGCGCCGGCATCCGTTGGAGAACTCCATCAAGGCGGTAATTACCAATAGCCGGGACTGACACCTTTTCGGCGCAATGTCAGACAGCTCTCACGAAACTTTGGTTCGCAACGCTGACAGGTGAGAAACCAGGCCCAGATTCCAGGAGCCGAATGCCGATCCAGTTTCCGACATTCTCCCGCGCGCAGCGCTGAGTACATGGGTTGAGAGTGCGAAGATCGCGATCAACTTTATAAAGTGAGAACTGACACTTGCACGGGGGTTTCTTTTTTCAGGAAATACGATGGCGGGATCTCCGTTTCCCTCAACGATTATGAGAGAAACTGAAAGTTTTAGCCTCGCAAAGCGAGGCACTGCTCATAAGCTTTCCGCGGGCTAACGTGCGCGTATGTCCACGCTTGACGCCATAAACAATCTGAACGCATTGACAACAGTGCCTCGACCACCGACGCCTGAAGAGACGGTGTGCGGTGAACCGCTGGCTCCAGGGAGTTGAATGGCATAAGGGGCATCATGAAACATGAACGTAATGCGGAGGAGCTGTACAAACTAAAGGTCAGCTGGCACTATCGGCGAAACCGACTCTTCAGGTTTTTCCGAAAGCGTTATGAGCTCTATCGTGAAAACAAAAGGCCATTGGAGATTACCCCTACGCGATTGTTTGGATACGTTTTTCCATCATTGGGTATTAGCACTGGGCGATTGTGGGGATACGCTTTTCCAGACGAACTTGTCGCCAGGTATAGCTTTTAGATTATCTTTTGTTATTTCGAAAGTTCCGATTTCCACGAAAGAGCTTTTGCGAAGCGGCTTCTAATCGAGTGTCCAGACACGATAGATACCCTGTTGAAACGTATCGAGTGGGACGTAGATTCCCAGCGCACTTTTCTCGAAGAGGAGAAATTTGACGTCGCTGATTCCATTCGGAAGGATATCTTCGCATACATTGAACTCGTGGCTCAACTCATTCGCGGGCGACCTAATCTCGCCTGTGAATTTATCGACTCGATAAATCGCAAAAAAATTGCGTTTCTGCCTCAGGCAGACAACACAGCTCAAGTAGTTTCTGCTCCAAATGCCTATACAACCATTCTAAAGAAATTGGACACGAGGTCCTTCATGGTTGTTCTGAACGAATATGACCGTCTGGCAGAGGAGGTTCAGGAAACACTCAGACCGGCGGTCAGGAAGATATTGGAAGAGAAGGTGAGAGGTGACTATGAAGATTATAAAATGGGCCATTTCGGGGTCATGCGATTCCTGACAGCCCGAAGATCCTTAGTTGAGTCAATCTTGGGGCGTAATGTGGTCGAAGAACTCTTGCCTCTTCCCGTGATTCGAGTTAAAGACGAAGACGAGGACTGTTAACTACACGGATCAGCGCCAATGGAATGCTGGTGTCCATCGCGACCGCGGCGATCCGCTTGGCCGGCTGCACTGTCTGGATCAATTTCAAATCCTATCCACCGACGTTTAAGTTTCTCCGCTGCCGCCGCCGTCGTTCCACTGCCAAGAAATGGATCGCAAACGATCCCGTCGGGCGTACAGAGTTTCTCGATCCAATGCTCAGCCTCGCTTTGCGCCTGCTGCCACTCGTGGTATTGCTTTTCCTTACCACCGCTCACCACGTCCTTGACCATGACGTTCTTGTTATCCCGCGTTCCTTTGACGAACCACAGGATCGGCTTCCAAGCGTTCAGGATTCCATATTCGCGCATCACGGTTGCGCCGCCCGAATGGACGCAAGCACCGGTCCACCAATAGCGAAGGTGCCGCCGTTGCAAGTGTGCAAGTGCAAGTGTCAGTTCCCACTATTGACAGTCCTCGCGGTTGGTACCATCTCTCGCTCATGCCTCGCCAACTGCGCCTCGACCATCTCGGTGAGGTTTATCACGTCGTAAAGGGCGGGGCTCGCCGCGAGGAAATTGCGTGAGTGTCGGTTCTCACTTTGTAAAGCTGATCGGTGTCAACAGCGAGAACTGACACTTGCCCGCTTTTATAATGTCGAACCTATCGCCAAGGCTTGCTTCCAGATCTTCGCGCAGCGGCGGCGAGACACCCGATTCTGGCGCGCTTGGCGTTGGCCGTCGCCAGTGAAGGACTGGCGGTGGGCCGCTATTCCAAGAACTTCAATTGGACTGGTGAGTGCAAGTCGGGGAAGGTTATGGCGAAGGGCGACCAGACGCTGCGGCTGCTGGAATAGAAAGTCCCGCCGACGGAAAACCCGAGGGGACTTCGTAGCAAAATGGGCGGTGATCGCATGTTGCGATCGGAACGAGTCGCCGGTCACGAGCTGTCGAACCTGCTTTTCGGCCGCGGCCGTCAGGATTATTTTGGCGCTTACAGGCGAGAAACCACGCCCGGATTCCAGGAGCCGAATGCCGATCCAGTTTCCGACATTCTTTCTCCCCCGCGCAACGCTGAGTACATGGGTTGAAAGTGAGAAGACCGCGATCAACTTTACAAAGTGAGAACTGACACTTGCACTGACACTTGCATTTGAGCGAATAGGCGAGCATTGATTGACGGATGAGGCTGGATTGACGCAAGGCGTCAAAAACTTCGTGGCGGTGTTCAAACCGTGACAGCGCGTTCAGTCCGCCCAAAGTGCGAAACTGGTTGGCCGTAAAGACGGTGATATCTCCCGCCATGAATTTTCTGAGCGAACCGGAGCCCTCGGCAATCAAATGCGCGGTGGTATCAAGCCACTTCTGGTCATTGTAGCGGAGATTGAAGCGTGAGGCGATGGAATCAACCGTGTCCGAAACGATCGCGTCGCGGGTCGGCAGTGGTTTCAGTCCGACCGCGAAATAGACAAACGCCGGGGTGCTGGCCGGCACGCCGTAGGACACGATGAGCTTGTCCGGCGAGTAATACATGGTTGGACGGTGATAGAACCTCTCGTTGACGATGGTTTCAACCACGTCGTCGTCCTCGGCTTCAACGGCGGCTTTAAGCTCCGGCGTGCTGGCAACGAATTCGCGTATGTCACGCTCGTAACCGCCACGAAATGTCATCACATCCACCTTCTCGCCGTCCGGCCCGACAATGTGAATCTCGCGGCTGACGAGCGTATCAACACCTTCCCACGTGGGAATGACGCGCGGCTTTGACCCGACTGGTGGCTCGGATGTTTCGCCGTCGCCTTCGTGGATCGGCTCGGCCTGGCCGGTATGCGGTGGATAGGATGATGTCGGTCTTGGTTCTTTTTTCTCGCGCGGAATTTTTAGCGGAATGGTGTAGTCGTATTCTTCCTCGAAGTATCCCGCGACAGCGCAAAAATCGAGCATGAAGAAGTTTTTCTTCTCGTATTCGGTGTTGCCGATTTTCAACGTGAACAAGCGCGTGCCGCGTCCTTTGATTTGTATGTATTCAGTCGGCGAGAAAATTGGCCGCATCAAGCCAATGTTCAGAACGTCGCGGCAATTGTAGCCGGTGGACAGCATGTCCACGGAAACGGCGATGCGCTCGGCGCGTTTGCCGTCACGAAATTCCTTGGCGATGGATGAGGCGTCTTCAATCCGGCTGGTGATGGTGACGGCGAAGCCCGGTTGGAGCGCGTTGAAAATCTTCGTGAGTTCGGTGGCATGGTTTTGATTCACGGCGAACACCAGCGATTTGCCGATATTGCCCGCCGGATCGCGGTGCGCTTCCTTCAAGAACGCCTCGCACATGAGGCGGTTGCGCGCGGGCGTAAAATTTTTCTTTTCGAGGTCCTTGATTTTGAAATTTTCCTCCTGCTCGTTGATCACAACCGCCCAGCCGGATTCGTCGAGCGATTTCGTGGTGATGTCGGAACGCAGGTCGATGATCTTCGGCAGACACAAAAACGGGCCTTCGGGGTCTTTCACCGCATCAATGATGTCGTAGCGAAAAGTCGGGAAGCCCGGTTTGCAGCCGAAATAACTGTATCAATGAGAACACGGGAAAATGCTTCATTTGCTGGCATGTTGAATTGAACCGTTAGTGGATTCTCGTT
>JBDTOW010000096.1:0-9109 GCA_039933075.1 Verrucomicrobiota bacterium
ACATGTCGCGCGGCGGTGTTCGCCGCGGCTTTGGCATGGCGCCCAACCTGACTCCGGCAGACTACGAGGCGATCCGCCGAGAGGTTTCCGATGTGACGGCGGTCAGCCCGGAAGCGCGAACGTCAGCCCAGGTCGCCGCCGGGAACCAGAACAGCTTCGTGCAAGTGTCGGGCGTCAGCGACGAATACCTGACAGCCCGCTCGTGGGTCCTCCGCAGCGGAGACAATTTCACCGAGGCTGATGTCCGCAACGCCAACAAAGTCTGCGTGATCGGCGCGACCACGGCGAACTCGTTGTTCGGCGAAAACGTGGACCCGGTGGGCCAGATCATCCGCATCAAAAACGCGCCCTTTACCATTGTTGGCTGGCTGGCCGCGAAAGGCTCCGGCAGCTTCGGGCAGGATCAGGATGACATTATCATGGTGCCTTACACCAGCGTGATGAAACGACTCTCGGGCGATACCAAATTTCGCTCGTTTTTCGTTCAAGCCAGCTCGCCCGACACTATTGCGGACGTGCAGAGCCAGATCACCGAACTCCTGCGCCAGCGCCACCAGATTGCGGAAGGCAGCGACGACGACTTCATGGTCCGCACCCAGCAGGAGACGAGTGACTTCTTCAATGCCAACAATCGAATCATGACGATCATCATCGGTTACTTCGCGGGCATTTCGCTGGTGGTCGGCGGCATCGGGATCATGAACATCATGCTCGTGAGCGTGACCGAACGGACGCGCGAGATTGGCATTCGGCTCGCCGTCGGCGCGCGGAGCCGCGACGTTCTCCGCCAGTTTCTCACTGAGGCCGTGATGTTAAGCGCGATGGGCGGCGCGCTGGGAATCGCAATCGGTTTCTGGCTTGCCCCGCTGCTGACCAGGTTCGCCGGCTTTCCAACCCTGATCTCGAACCGTTCCGTGATCATGGCGTTCACGGTCAGCGCAATCATCGGCGTCGTGTTCGGTTTCTTCCCCGCCCTCAAAGCCGCTCGCCTCGATCCGATCGATGCGTTGCGTTACGAGTGAGATGCCTCGCCCGGATTTGTGTTCTGCTATCCCGAAAATCCATGACAAAGACACTTGGAAGTCCGCTCCGCCGCGTTTGCCTCGCGTTTTTCATAATAATTGTTCAGCCCTCAGCACGCGGCCAAACCAACTCTGCACCGGCGAGGCCGATTAGTCTTGAGGAGTGCATTGAACTGGCGCTCAAGGAAAACCTCGACCTGCTGATCGAACGCATCAACCCGTTGCTGTCCGCCGCCGATATTGAGATCGCTCGCGCCGGCTACGATCCGAGCTTCACCTTTTCCGGCCAACGCAGCTTCTCCGTGACTGGTGGTGGCCTGGACGCAAACGCACGCGTCATTCCCTCCTCTCGAACCGACGTCGACAGCTTTAATTCCGGATTCACCGGTGTCGGACCGTTCGGTCTGAACTACAATCTCTCCGGTCGAGTCGCTGAGTCGGCCGGCACGCGCAACGATCAGTTGGGGGGAATTCCGTTCGATAGCAGCAGCGGATCGGTAGGCATTTCATTGTCGCAGCCACTGCTGAGGAATTTTTGGACCGACGCCACGCGCTACAACATCGCGGTGGCGAAGAACCGGCTTAAGGTCTCGGAACTTGGATTGCAGCAGCAGATCATGAACGTCGTCGACGCGGTCGAAGAGGCTTATTACGAATTGATATTTGCCCGCGAAAACGTGAAGGTGCAGGAGAAGGCGTTGCAACTGGCCCAACGCCTCTTCTCTGAAAACAAGCAACGCGTCGAGATCGGCACGATCGCAAGACTGGATGAAAAACAGTCCGAGTCGCAAGTGGCCGCCAGCCAGGCCAATCTTGCCAACGCGAAGCGCAGCCTGGCCACCGCGCAAAACACCCTGAAAAAACTCATTACCGCCAGCTACCGGGGCCTGCACGACGTCCAGCTCGACCCGGCTGAGACACTCGATGCGGTGCCTCAGCGGATCGATTTGCAGGAGAGCTGGGGCAAAGGCATGAGCCAGAGACCCGACCTATTGCAAGCTCGACTTGATCTGGTGCGGCAGGGAATCACGGTGAAATATAGCAAGAACCAGATGCTTCCCGAACTTGATATCACCGGCGGCTACGGCCACGGCGCCTCCGGCGGAAACGTGCGCGAGTTCAACGATGCTTTTAACGATTTTCGCACCGGTCAAAAGCCGTTCTGGACAGTCGGCGGCACCTTCAGTATTCCGCTGAGCAATAAGGCGGCCCGCAACCGCTACAAGCAAAGCAAGCTGACGGCGGATCAACTGGTGCTCCAACTCAAGAAACTGGAAGAGAGCGCCCTTGTGCAAATCGATGAAACGGTAAACCAAGTACGAACCAGCCTCGATCGCGTTGACTCCACGCGCAAGGCTAGGATTTACGCGGAGGACGCCCTCGACGCCGAACAAAAGAAACTGGCGAGCGGCAAGAGCACTAGTTTCGTCGTGCTGCAACTTCAGCGCGACCTCACCTCGGTGCGGTCGGAGGAAATCCGCGCGCTGGCAGACTACAACCAGGCACTGTCTCGACTCGCTCTGGAAGAGGGCACCACTCTGGAACGGAAAAAGATTCGCGTGGATGTGAAGTGAGTCGCCGCGTCCTGCGTCCAAAGGTCCCAGACCCGATACGCAAGACTCGAAACCCCAGACTCGAGACACGAAGACCCGTTACGAGTGAGTCGTTTTAGCCGCGGACTCTCGCATTGCCTGCTTCAGTTGTGCTTTGAATACATAGCGGTCTTTAGGAGTAATAATGAAATTCCTGCACCACCCGGTTCGACGCCGAATTACCAGGATCCGTTTGGTTGGAAACAAAGTGTTCCACCACAATTCACCCCGGCCCGATCGATGCTTGGAGATGTAACGAATGTCATCGAGGGCAATTCGACGAAGACAGATTCCAAAAAGCCGAACCTCCAGGTGACGGCTGGTGATCCGGTACCTGACCTGCATGCAAACACTGCTCGCCAGAGTTGCTAGAATAAACGTTCCAAGCAAATACCTGAGAATCGGCGGCATAGATCCGAGTTACGATGTTTAACGGAGTGCAAACAACAACTACGATCCGGGCGGGCTCTGGCAAAGTGCTTTTCTCACCGAGCTCAACCGATTTCGCACCGGGAGGGTTATTTTGCTGAAACGTCAGGGATCCAGATCTTGTGTCCCACCAGGAGCCGGTTCGGATTTACGTCCGGGTTGGCGTCTTTCACCTGTTGTAAGCTAACCTTCACGCCTTTTTTCCGATACTCCTGCACGATCAGCGAAAGTTTGTCATCGCGTTTGACCTCATGCCAATAGCCCTTCTCTGTCTGGCCTTGCTCGTTCTTTTGTTTTCCGGAAGTTCCGTCTCCATTCGCCGCCGGTACGGGAGGAATGGGCGTTTTCGCCAATTTCTCCAATGCGTCGAGTATGCGACGGTTGTCCGCTTCGCGCTTCTGATCAACCTCCCGGACTTTCTCTGCCAGGCGATTCAGGTCCTCGCGTGTGGCATAATTCGCGCCGTTGCGGGCAGCTTCCTCGCGCACTTTCTGCAGTTCTTCGATCAGCGCGCTGAGTTTTCTTTGCAGTCCCGCATTGGCGGCTTGCAACTCCTGGATCGACGCGCTCAGCCGCTGGTAGCGGTCTTCCGCATCCTGCCTCGCGGCGATCGCCGCCGCAGCATCAGCTTGATTCTGCGCGGCACTTCGGGAAATCGGCAGCATCAGGCCCAGGGCGACGGTGAGGCAAAGGAAAAATCGTTTCATGCCGCGAAAATAGGAGTCTGGAGGACGCGGCGCAAGCGAAGAAACCCCGGTCAATGCGACCAGATTCCGTCAATCCTTCTCGTCGCTCGACACAAAGAATCGACCTTCTAAGTTCATTCTAATTCCAAAGGAGAAAAAGCTTAACCAGGCTAAAGTCTGTAATGGACCGAAGAGGTCTGATCACGACAAAGAGAAATCATGCGTGGGGAAACCAGTCACACGGGAAAGCCCGAGTCGAGGCCGACAGGCAACCAGCCTGAACGAAAAGCTTACTCCACCAGGCCTTACTACCGATTGGGTGGCCGAGCAGGGGTCAGCAGGGGTCAGTCCCAAGTATTGACACAAATGCTGTGAAAGAGTAAAAGTTGGGGGAAAGGAAAATTCCGAGCACTTGATCATGTCGTTGATTTGAACCTAAGCTCAGGGCGTGACGGTGCTCGAAATAATCCAACGCAGCGCACAGTTCCTCGCCAAAAAAGGTGTGGACTCGCCCCGTTTGCAGATCGAACTCCTCCTGGCGCACGTCCTTCAGATGCCGCGCTTGCAGTTGTATCTGAACTTCGATCGAAGGCTTACGACAAACGAGTTGGAGCGGGTCCGCAATTTGGTCAAACGGCGCGGGCAGCGCGAGCCGCTGCAACACATTCTCGGATCGACTTCGTTCTGCGGCCTGGAAATCGCCGTGGATCCAAATGTGTTGATTCCCCGGCCGGAAACGGAATTGCTCGCCGAACGCGCCTGGTCATTTCTGAACTCACGGGCGGCCGGTGGCGCACCTTCGGCGTTGGATTTCGGAACGGGCAGCGGTTGCCTCGCCATCGCGCTCGCGATGAAATGTCCGGAGGCAAAAATCTACGCGCTTGATATTTCGCCTGGTGCATTGTCGGTGGCGCGGCAAAACGCCGTGCGCCACACCGTCGCCGAGAGGATTCAATTTTTCGAAGGCGACGGATTTTCGGCTCTCCCGGCGAGTTCTCGCTTCGACCTGATCGCGGCCAACCCTCCGTACATCCCGAGCACTGCCATCGACGCTCTCCAACTCGAAGTCCGGGATTACGATCCCCGCGTGGCGCTCGATGGCGGCGAAGATGGCTTGGATTTTTTTCGGCGTCTGGCGGCGGAGGCTGCCGCGCACTTGAATCCTGGGGGACGAATGATGTTGGAATTTGGCGACGATCAGGGCGACGCGCTTCGAAAACTGTTTACCGCGCACAACTGGATTGTCGAAGCGATCGAATCCGATTACACTGCCCGCGCAAGAATCTTAATTGCAGCAGCGCCTTTGCCGTGAAAGATTACTCGACCGGGCGTTAACCGACTGAACGCAGTGCAAAATATTGTTCATGGACAGCTTGTTGATTAGAGGCGGAGTTCCGCTGCACGGGGAGGTCACCGTCAGCGGGTCCAAGAATGCCGCGCTGCCCATCATGGCGGCGGCATTGCTGACCGCCGAACCGTGCGTGATTCATCGCATTCCGGATTTGAGCGACGTGCGGTTCATGGGCCAGATCCTTGCATCACTGGGCGCCACGGTACGATTCGAAGGCGACACTCTCACCATTCAAGCCCAGAAGATCAAGGGTGTGGGTGACTACGATCTCATCCGCAAGATGCGAGGCTCGATTTGTATTCTTGGACCGCTGCTTGGCCGGTTGCGCCGCGCAAAGGTGTCCTTGCCGGGTGGATGCGTCATCGGCGCACGCCCGATTGATTTGCATCTGAAAGGACTCACCGCTCTGGGAGCCAAGCTCACGATCCAGGGCGGCTACGTCAATGCCAGCGCGCGAAAACTGATTGGAACGGAACTTTTCCTTGGTGGGCGCAGCGGACCAACTGTGCTGGGCACAGCCAACATCATGATGGCCGCCGTATTGGCCGAGGGCGTTACGATCATTGAAAGCGCCGCGTGCGAACCGGAAGTGGTGGATCTGGCAAATTTCTTGAGTTCGATGGGAGCAAAAATTCACGGAGCCGGCAGCCCCACCCTTACCATCACCGGCGTCAAGGAATTGCACGGAGTCGAGCATGAAGTGATTCCAGACCGCATCGAAGCAGCGACGTTCGCCATCGCCGCCGCCGCGACGAACGGGGAAATCACCGTGCAGGGCGCGCGCGCGGATCATCTGCATGCGGTATTGGACAAACTTCGCGAGGCCGGCGTCAAAGTGGAACGTTGTGGCGCGGCCTTCACGGTGAAGCGGGGGGGGCGCCTGAAACCGGTGGACATCACGACGCTTCCGTATGCCGGTTTTCCGACGGATGTGCAGGCGCAAATGATGGTCTTGATGAGCCTGACCCCGGGAATCAGCATTATCACCGAACGGATTTTTGAATCGCGCTTCATGCACGTCAGCGAGTTGGCGCGGCTCGGGGCGGACATCGCGATCGAGGGGCCAAGCGCGATTGTCAAAGGCGGGAAGCCTTTGAGCGGAGCACCGGTAATGGCCAGCGACCTGCGGGCTTCAGCAGCGCTGATCCTCGCCGGGCTGGCAGCGAAGGGGGTGACCCAGGTAAATCGCGTTTATCACATTGATCGCGGCTATGAAAATATCGACGGAAAGCTGCGAAAGCTAGGAGCCCGAATTGAACGGATACAGGAATCATGAAAGCACTGATCGCCATCATCGTCATCGTTTGTTTCGTATACGCCGCTAGATTTCTGGTTTCTTATTATGGCGGCTTTAAGGAAAAAGAGGCCCCTCAGACGCAAACCGCCCCAAGCGCGATGAGCGGAGAGGACTTGCCGGGCTTGCCGTTGACTTTTGAAACCTCCCTTCAGAAGGCCGCGAAAGCGGGCGCTACTGAGCTCAAAAACTGGCTCGAGACTTATCGCAAATACGTGAAAGACCCTCGTCTGGCCTGGATTGAGCTCGACTATGTCGTCATGGTCAGCCAACAAGATCCCAAGGAGGCAAAACAGGTCTTTCAATCAGTCAAACAGCGAATCTCGCCGGCCACGTCTGACCCAGGTACTCGTTTTGTATACGAGCGAATCAAAACGCTGGAAAAAACTTACGAATAGATCTGCTCCGCGCGAGATTCCGAACGGTCCTGGAACTCGGATCTTTTTTTAGAAACGCGCACTTTTTCGCTGGCTTTCTGAACGCGGGAGTTCTATGTTCCGACAACTTTCCAAACAAGAACCATTGCGCGTATGGATCTGACTTTTGCTTGCCCAAGATGTAATCAGGAATTGGCTGTCGACGCCGGGGCGGCCGGGACGGAGATATCGTGTCCGACTTGCCATCAGAAAATCACCATTCCGACTGCTTCGCTCTCGAATATCCATCCGATGAACCCGATCGCCTCGTCGGCTGCCGCGAAAGAAGAGCATCATTTCAAGGTCCCCGTACATGAGGGACCTTCCGAGAGTTTAATCGAGAAGCCATTGCCAACTTTGGAGGTGGCCAAGGAAGGCGACAAAACGCTCCGAATTCGTTGCATCAAGCGAACTGAGTGCATTGAAGTTGGCAAAGATAAGTTCGAGCAAGTCGTCACTGACTTCCTGAGCAAGATTGGCGAGGAGAATCTGGTCAGCATCCACACGATTAACTACAATCACATCGATATGGGCACTCGCCAGGTCCTGATCGACTTCGGAGTCATGATCATATTCAAAGGTTGATTGCCGGCCCGGCCGTGAGTTCGAAGCCAAAGGGCCCGGTTTGCGCAGTTTGGCAGATTCTTGACTTGATTCGCCGGCTTCGGTACGGTCGTAGCATGCGTTCTTGGTTTATTCGTGTCGTCCTCATTGTGCTCTGCACAATGGTCTTCCCTTTCAACTCGCCTGCGCCGCTGACTTACCGGGCGGACGAAGGCTGGACTTATGAGCCTGTGGGAGGTGGCAAATGGCGCCGGACCCGCGCCAAGGATCAGTTGGAGGTTGCTCAGAACGCCTTCGACAAAAAAGATTATGGCCTCGCCCTGAAAGCGGCGCGCCGAACGGTGAAAACCTGGCCGCTTTCCGATCACGCTCCCAAAGCGCAATACCTGATGGGCCGCTGCTACGAAGCTCAGAAGCAGGACGAGCGCGCTTTTCAACAGTACCAGAAGTTGTTGGAAAAATATCCCAAGATCGAGAATTACTCCGAAGTACTCGACCGCCAGTACGCCATCGCCAACCGGTTTCTTGCCGGCCAATGGTTCAAACTTTGGGGCTACATCCCGTTCTTTCCCAACATGGAGAAAACCGCGGATATGTATGAGAAAGTGATCAAGAACGGCCCCTACAGTGAAGTCGCTCCGCAGGCGCAACTCAGCATTGGCGCCGCCCGGGAAAAGCAGTCGAATTATCCGCAGGCCGTTAAGGCCTATGAGCAAGCGGCTGACCGCTATCACGATCAAAAGAAAATCGCAGCCGACGCCCTGTTCAAAGCCGCCCTGGCGTATAACAAACAGGCGAAGAAAGCCGAATACGACCAAAACGTGGCCGGTCAAGCCATCGCTACATTCACGGATTTCATGGCGCTTTATCCAGAAGAGCCCCGCGTTGTCGAGGCGCAGAAGCTGATCAATTCGCTGAAGAACGAACAGGCCCGCGGCAGCTTCGAGATTGCGAAATATTACGAAACGAGAAAACGGTGGATGGGAGCTCTTGTTTATTACAACGAAGTTTTGGTAAAAGATCCAAATTCTAAATACGCTGAAGAAGCCAAGCAGCGCATTGACGCCATTAGCAAACGCACCATCAAAGAAACCGCCCAGAACTAACCGTCATGAGTCTGACGAAATTGACTTGGAGTGGTTTTCTGATATTCGGCTTGGCTGGCTGCGCCGGGTACCGGCTGGGACCGGCCAGCGGCGTGGCCGCCGGGTCGAAGACGATTCAAGTCAATTTCTTTCGGAACTCCACCTTGGAACCGCGTCTGGTTGAAGCGGTGGCTTTTTCTTTGCGAAAAAGACTTCAGCAAGAGGGCACTTACCGTCTAAATACCCATGGCGACGGTGAAATCATTGTGAATGGAGTGATCACTCAGTTCTGGCGTTCCGAACTAACCTTGCAGCCAAACGACGTCATCACCGTGCAGGATTACACTCTTTATCTGAGAACCAAAGTCACCGCCATCGAACGAAGCACGGGAAAAGTCGTTCTGGACCAGGAAATCTCTGGGCACACGACGATTCGCGTTGGCAACGACCTTGCGAGTTCGGAACGACAAGCCGTGCCACTCTTGGCCGACGATTTGGCGAGAAATGTGACCGACCGCCTGGTGGATGGAACGTGGTAGGCTGACTTATCATGGCCAACCGATCACTCGCGAGCCGGGTTCAAGAGATCGCAGCAATTCATTTTGACCCGGAGCGCGGCTGTGTCGTCCCGACCAGCCGCAGCACGTCCGCACCACACCAAGCGTTTTGC
>JBDTOW010000097.1:0-9065 GCA_039933075.1 Verrucomicrobiota bacterium
GATTTCGAAAAAGATCAAGGTCGTCTACGAAGTTCCCCCCAAAGACAGCCCGGTCATCAGCTATCCGATGGCCATGCTAAAAGAGGCGAAACAAGCCAAGGCAGCAAAGAAGTTTCTCGAACATCTCGACTCGGACGAAGCGGGGCAGGTGTTTGAGAAATTCGGTTTCATCGTTCGCAAATAGCCGCGCGACACATGAACGCCGAAGAATGGTGGATCGTCTGGTTCACGGCGTGGGTTTCCGCGCTCAGCACCGTCGTCATACTGCCGCTCGGGCTCATTGTGGCGTGGCTCCTGGCACGTTACCAGTGGCCCGGCAAGTCCATCGTCGAGACGCTCATTTCTCTGCCCCTCGTCATGCCGCCGGTTGCGACCGGCCTCATTTTGTTGAAAATGTTCGGCCGGCGCGGAACGATTGGCGGCTTTCTTCACGAAACTCTCAATCTGGACATCGTGTTTACCTGGCGCGGCGTGCTGGTTGCGCTCGGCGTGATGTCGTTTCCGCTATTGGTGCGCTCAACACGAGTGGCGTTCGAGGAAGTGAATCCGCGTCTGGAGCAAATCGCCCGCACGTTGGGCGCTGGCGATGTGCGCGTCTTCTTCACCATCACCGCACCGCTGGCGTTCCGAGGCATCCTCGGTGGAATGATTCTGGCGTTCGCTCGTGCCTTGGGCGAATTCGGCGCGACCATTATGGTCGCGGGAAACATCCCTGGCCAGACCTCAACGCTCTCGCTTTCGATTTTTCAGTCTGTCCAATTGGGGCAGGACGCGGATGCCTTTCGTTTGCTCGGCGTTTCAACAGTGCTCGCCTTTCTCGCGGTGTGGGCCAGCGAGTGGTTGATGCGGAGAAGGAAGGGACTGAAGTGAGCCTGCTGCTGAAAAACATCTGCCTGCCGCTCGCCGACTTCACGCTGGAAGTGAACCTCGAAGTTTTTGGCCGCATCACGGTCATCTTCGGCCCGTCCGGCTCCGGCAAAACTTCGCTGCTCGATCTCGTGGCTGGGTTGCGGCGTCCCAAGTCCGCATTGATTCAGTTCGGCAACGACGTTCTCACCGACACAGGCAAGAGCGTCTCTATTCCTGCCCGCCAGCGCGGCATCGGTTACGTACCGCAGGACCTGGCGTTGTTCCCTCATTTATCCGTCCGTCAGAACTTGCTGTATGGTCACCGGACCGACGGCAAGAAGCAGTTCAGCTTTGAGCAGATCGTCGAACTGCTCGAAATCCAATCGCTTGTTCAACGCGGCATTACCCAACTTTCGGGTGGTGAAAAGCAACGCGTCGCACTTGCTCGCGCTCTGCTCACATCGCCCCGGCTGCTCTTGCTTGACGAACCACTCGCCAGCCTCGACATGCAACTGAAGACGAAGATTCTGCCGTATTTTTCACGCATCCGCGACGAGTTCCGCATCCCGATGCTCTACGTCACGCACGACCGTTTCGAGACACTTTCCCTGGCGGATGAGATGGTTGTGCTGGTGAACGGCAGAGTCGCGCAGACCGGCCCCGTGCAACAAGTCTTCAGCCATCCGGCAAATCTCGACGTTGCGGGCATCTTCACGGTCGAAACCGTACAGCCTGGTCGCATCGTGAAAATCGAGAATGGACTTGTGAGCGTGGCGGTGGGCAACACGTTGCTCTCCGCTGTCGAGCCCAACCCTCCGGCTGGCACAACCGACGTGCATGTCTGCATCCGCGCCGAGGATGTGGTCCTGCTCAAAGGAGCCGACATGCCCAGCAGTCCGCGCAATCATCTTCCCGCGATCGTCCAATCGGTTTCGCGCGAAGGGCCGCTCGTGCGCGTTGACCTCGACTGCGGTTTTCCACTTGCCGCCCTGTTGACCAGGCAAGCGTGCGAAGAACTCGCATTGAAACCCGGCGACGCTGTAACGGCCTTGGTGAAGGCACCGAATGTTCACCTGATTTCGCGCTGAACGGTTCGTGTCAATCGGTCTTTCGCGAATCCCCGCTTGCTTTTGTTTCGCTCGCTTTGCTCTTTAAAGCCTCCAGGAACGAAACAAGATCCACGAAGTCCTGAAGAGACAGCCCCGCCTGCAACCCATCGGGCATCAACGACAGCGCACTCGCCCGGCGCTCTTTGATGTCCGTCTTGCGCAGATGATGTTTGTTTCCGCCCGCGTCCTGGACGATCAGTTCTCCAGCAGTCTCGCCTTTGAGCGCGCCGGAGATTTCATCGCCGCTGGCGGTCGCGATAATTTCCTGACGATAACCATCGCGCACGACTTTGCTCGGATAAAGAATGCTTTCGGCCAGTTGCTGCCGACCATATTGCGCCCCGATGCTCGAGAGGTTCGGGCCGAGATCACCCCCTTGTCCTTCGACCGCGTGGCAGCGGATGCAGGCAACACCCTGCAAGTCGAAGAAAAATTTCCGGCCCCGATCGAGGTCGCCTTTGTTCTTCATCGCGAACTCCAGGTATTCGTTCGGATCACGCTCTTTGACTGCCTGCTGGAAGAGGCGGTTCGCTTGAGCTCCGGGCAAATCGCGATACACTTTTTGCAGTTCTCCAATCACGGAAGATCCGAGACTGTTCGTTGCCAAGCGGCTCTCGATCTCTCTCAGAGCGTCCGCAGCAATCGCCGACAAGGCCTTCCGGCAGTTATCGCGAACCACCACATTGGGACTGCCCAAACCAAAGAGGTAGGCGTCCAACGCCCGCACGTCTGGCATTTGCGCCAGCGCGCTGGTCGCTTCGAACTTTGTTTCCTCCTTTTGAAATACCACACCGAGGATCGGAACCGCCTTCTTGTCCTTCAGTCTGCCCAACGCGTTGATCACGGCACGGCGAACTTCAACGTCAGTGTCATTGGCCAGGGGAATGAGATCATCGACCGCGCCCTCACCGCCCATCTGAGCCAGCGCATTGACGGCGCTAATCCGGACAGCAGGCGCGGCGTGATTGAGAAATTTCGACAGAAACGAATCTGTCTCCGACGCCCTCAAACTGCCGAGAGTTTGGATCGCCTTGAGCAAGACCTGCTGATCGTCGGAGTGAGACTTAAGCAAACGCATCAGCGCCGGCACCATTTGGCGTCCGGCGATTTCCTCGCCCGCCGTGATCGCTTCGATCAACAGAGGCTGAGCCGCCCCGGAATTTTCCAGCGTCGATAGAATCAACTCTTTGGCCTCGGGATCTTTGAACGCACTGAGCGCCCGGAGAATGGTTCGTTTGCAATCGAGGTCGGTTTCCCGCGCAAAAAGCTCCCGCAGTGGCCGAGCCGCGCTGATTTCCTTCGCCGCGCGCAGGCCTTCCACCGCGGCGTTGCGCACGGCGACCTGGCGATCATTCAATGCTTCGCGAAGCTCGGCCAGGACAGCGGTCGTTCCTTCCCATTCGACGGTTTTCTCGGGTGGCGGTTTGTCCACCGGATGGTAAGCCCACCACTCCCCTTTCCACTCGGGAAGCTTCCGATGAAGTTCGGCCAGCACCTCCAGCGCTTGCGCTCGCGTCGGTGCAGGCTGCGCAAAGTTCCGGATGAACTTCACCAGGGCGTCCACTACTGACCGCTGGTACGTCTGACGCATGGCGAGCAGGGTCCCTTCTCGAACCGCAGATTTCGAATGCTCGAGCCCTTTGGCGATGATCGGCCAGGCGGTGTCATTCGCGCGACCGGTTCGGTTCAAAGCGGTAAACACGGCGTAACGAGCGAACAGATCCGGGTCGTCCAAAGCCGCGGTCAACGACGTGACCGCGCCAGGCTCATGGATGCGGCCGAGGGCTGTCGCCGCATAAAACCGGACTGTGGCGTTCGTGTCCTTGAGCAATGGAACCAAACGATCAACTCCTTCTTTCGTGCGTCGCAAACCAACCTGCCGAACAGCTTGAATTCGGAGCGAGGCGTCAGCATTCGTAAGCGCTTGCAAACTCGCCGGTCGGGCAACAGGTCCGCCATCGAGCCCGTCCAATGCCCAGAGCGCGTGCCAGCGGGCATGATTCGGCGCTTGCGTGTTCACCAAAAGTTCCTTCAGCGGCTCAACGACCGCGGGTCCGCGCTCCGCCAATCGCCGCTGCGCAACCATGCGAACGCTGTGCGACGGATGCGATAAACCGAGCACCAGCTCTGGAGTCGAGGCTTCAAATGCTCTACCCATTGCGGCTGGGAGATACCAGTCTGGCTTCGGCAAGGCCTGGCTTTTCCCGGTGTAGCTAACTTTCAACAAACGCCCGACCTTCACGTTCTCTTTGTCATCGATATGATTCCAATCGCAAACATACATACTCAGTCCATCCGGCGCCCAGGCGATGCCGACCGGACGAAACTCCGGCGGACCGATCAATAAATCCTCTTCGCGCGCGACGACCTTGTACGTCGCGCCGTCCCGCGCAATGCGCAATCGCATCACCTGCCGGCGTCCGAAGTCCGCCAGGAAAAGATTTCCGTGATACTCGATCGGCAAGGCGTCTTCGTTGTAACACAACGTCCCGGTCGCCGCCCCGCCGCCGTAATCTTCCATCATCCACAGGGTGTAAGGCCGGCGCGGTTTGAAATCGTAGGGATACCCGTAAAAGCCGCCCTCCAGCATATGCGTCAGGCGCGACCACCAATCGCGTTCGTCGGTGTTATCGTAGGTGAAAATGTCATCCTCGGCATTAATTGCCACATCCAGAATGTTCCGGATTCCCGTGGAAAAAACCTCCAACTCGGTGCCGTTGGGCCGCAAGCGGAGAATGCCACCATTGAAAAGGTCAACTCGCTTTCCGTCCTTGCCGACCGCTCCGTAAACACCCTTGTCGCCGACCGCGACGTAGAAATATCCATCCATGGCGAGCTTGAAATTGGCGGGGATGTGATCGTTCCAACCGAGCGCCCACGGATTCGGGTTGGTGGATTCGATCAACTCTTCGCGCTCCCGGCCGACACCGTCCTCGTCACGGAAAACACTGAACCTCGGATTGTGGAGGACATAAAGTTTTCCATCGAGATACTGCATGCCGAACACCGCGTGCAGCTTTTCGGCGAACACGGTGGTCTTGCCATCCGGATGCAGGCAGAGGATGCGGCCCAGTTGCAAATTCGCCGAGGGCGCGCTGATATCCATCGGATCTTCCGCGACGAACACGCGGCCATCCGGCGCGCAGCAAACGACTGAAGGATGGACAACCTGCGGCGCCGCCGCGACCACCTCGACTCTCCAATCGGCGGGGCACGCTGGCAGAGTCGGATCGACGGCAGACAGCGCGGCCTCGATCAAGACTTGCCCGAGACCGCACGCAATCACCAGCAAACTTGTGCTTCGGCGTTTCATTGTCGAACGCAGCTCTGAACCTTTAGCGATTCTGAAGTTTTCGGTTTTTCGACCGCGACTCCGCCGCCATGCGCGCCTTGAACTTAAGCAATTGAGCGCGAAGTTTCTCGTCGCTGGTTGCAAGAATTTTCACGGCCAACAATCCCGCGTTACGCCCGTTGCCAATCGCAACGGTTGCGACGGGAACACCGGTCGGCATTTGAACAATCGACAGCAGAGAATCGAGACCCTTGAGCGTTTTACTTTCCACTGGCACGCCGATCACCGGCAGCGGCGTGTGGCTCGCCACCATGCCTGGCAGATGCGCGGCGCCGCCAGCACCGGCAATGATCACGCGCAAGCCACGCTTGTGGGCAGTGCGCGCGTATTTGGCCATGTCCATCGGCGTGCGATGGGCAGAAACGACTTTCGCTTCGTACGGCACTCCGAACTCGGCACAGGCCTCCGCCGCCAGTTTCATCGTTGGCCAATCGGAGTCGCTGCCCATGATGATCCCGACGACTGGCTTGGGGTTTTTCATGCTTCACCTCCGAATCGAATTGCGCTGGCGGCGCGCCGCGCGGTGGCGAGGGCTTCATCGATCGTTTGACCGAGGGCGGTCACGTGCCCCATTTTCCGGCCGCGCGCACTCTGCCTTTTCCCGTAGACATGAATAAACGCGCCCTCGACTCGCAATGCCTCGCTCAACCCTTCCGGTTCGCCCGGTCCTGGACCAACTCCCAACAAATTAATCATCGCCGCCGCCGGTTCGCGCATCGCTGTTGAGCCCAACGGCCAGCCGAGCACCGCGCGAACGTGGTTTTCGAACTGCGAACAGACACACGCTTCGATCGTATAATGCCCGGAGTTATGAACGCGCGGTGCGAGCTCGTTGATCAAGATCGTTCCGTTGTTCGTAAGAAATAGTTCGACACCAAAGCTGCCGACGCCGTCCACGGCCTCAACTGCTCGAATCGCAATTTCTCTCACGCGCGCCGCTTGCTCTTCTGCTTTCGGCGCCGGCGCTTGAACGATATGGCAGATGTGTTCGTGCTGAGTTGTTTCAACGACCGGATAGATTGCCGTGTGACCGCCGCACGTTCGCGTAATCATTACTGCCAACTCTTTCGTAAAAGGAACAAAATCCTCGGCGTAAAGCGCGTTTCGGTCGCCGCCCAATTTCTGCCACGCCGCTAGGACCTCTTCCGGGCCGGAAACGGTTGCGTTCCCTTTCCCGTCATAACTGTTGCGCCGCTTTTTCAGTAACACCGGCCAGCCGAAATGGGCTGCTGCCGCCAAGACAGCTTCGGGCGTTGGCGCGTCAAAGAAACGGGGCAGGGGCAGCCCCGCCTCCGCGAGGGTCTGCTTCTGCCGCAGCTTGTCTTGCACCACCCGCATCGTCGCCGCTGTGGGCCAAAGCTTGTGGCCGTTTTGTTCCAACTGGGCCAGGCTTTCCGCGTCAACAAATTCGTTTTCCAGCGTCACGATATCTACCAAGGCGCCCAGCTTGAACAAGTCCGCGGAATTGTCCCAATCACCGACCAGATAATGCGAGGCAAGCCCGATTGCGGGGCTGTGCTCGTTCCGTTCGAGCACGACCACGTCACAGCCAAATTGGGAGGCGGCTTGCGCGGTCATTTTGGCAAGCTGACCACCGCCGATAATGCCGAGCGTGGGCGCGGACTTCTGTTTCAACTGCATTTGCATTCTGCTTACGGAATCAATCTTGTCGCCGCCGCGAAAGGGTCGGAGATATGGCGGTCGATTCAAGACAATAATCCTGGAAAGAGCTGGAAGAACCGCGAAATACACGAACCACGCGAAAACAGAAAGAGGTTGGGACACCTGAAGATCGGTGTTTCGAAGGTAGGGCGAGTCACTCCGTGCGCGCCGCTCGTTGACAGTCGTCGCCCGGCGCGCACGGAGTGACGCGCCCTACCCGTCGGCGAGAATTCCACCGACAATCATTGGACGTATTATTTCTTGCGACGCCGGAGCAGGAAAAACAAACAACCCAAAACGCCCAAAACCATGGTCGATGGCTCGGGAACGCATAACGTAAAACTGGTGAGGCCTACCAGTGTCCACGGTATGTCTGGCGCGGTTGTGGGCTTCACTGTCAAAGTGGAAGAAGACCCGAAACATCCGCCTGATAACAATGCGGCTTCATACGTTCGCCCCTCAGCGGTTGCCCACGCTCGGACCTGAACGAACGCGTTACCGGTCGCATTATTCCTGCGCGAAAAACCAAGGAATTCAACCGCTCGGGCCCGTCTGTGGCTCAAGAGCAAACCAGGCTTTAATCTTCTCCGAATTCTTCTTGTTGAACGAGTGCTTCAACTTTCCGAGAGGATGCTCCACAAGTATTTGAAGTTTGCTTTTATTCAGATCACTGAGCACTGATCGAAACTCCGTCTTGCTCACATAAAAGGCCCGCAACATGTCTCGTCGAAAGCAGAAAATCCGGTCACCAGTCAAAGCAAACCGGAACTTCTTGTCGGTGCTTTCCGCGATGTCCGGCTCCTTCTTGACCTTCTTTCGCTGCAACTCCTTGCAAATCGTCTGGGCGCGCTTCAAGTCTTCGACCGGCATGGTTGCGATCATGTCTCTCAAGTGACGCAGCTTTTTGTACTGGTTAAAAAACACCGCCGCAATTATGGCGGGAAAAATGATGCCCTGCGGTCGGACTGGTGCTCCATCCATTGTATTTACGACCGTGATCATGATGTTCCAGACGAACAAGCACGCGCCAACCAACGCTTCCAATAAAATGGCCTGCAAAGACGGTCTGCGCAGGGCATTAATTCCGGCACCGAGCATCAGTAGGCCGAGTAGTAGAATCCCGATATTGATTAAATTTACCTGCACCGCAAACACCCCCATGAGTGTGTTTAAAATACCCCAGATCAATCCCCCAATACCGATGTTTCGAATCTGCTTGCGTGCACAAACCACCATGAGAACGCGGTTTTCTGGTTTGTCAAAAATTCCTGCAGAATTCATTTGTCTGAATTATGTTGATTGGAGTCTAGAAATGCTCCAATCAAAGTCAATGCGTCGGTATTGATGAGAATTTGTTTTTTTGACCCTGCGAGATTCAGGGCGCGTCACTCCGTGCGCGTCGCTCGTTGCCAGTCAAGCACAGCGCGCACGGAGTGACGCGCCCTACCACCGGTAATCATCGGAACATGGTATTACTTGCGGCGGCGGAGCAATAAAACCAAACCACCAAAAACTCCCAAAGCCATGATCGTTGGCTCGGGAACTGGAAATATTACGAAGCTGCTGAGTCCGATCAGTGTGGCCGGTAAATCGGGCGCGGTTGTGGGCTTAACTTGCAAAATGTTTGAAGACCCGATAGCGGCGCCTGTTGCCCAAGCAGCTTCATACGTGGATCCCGCAGCAGTTGCCCACGCTCGAACCTGAAAGAACGCGTTGCCGCTCGCGTCAACCGTATTGATAGTTCGCGCTTCAGCCGTCCAATAGCCAGCGGCCACGCCGACACGAAAAGGCAGCGCCGCCCCGACTGGTGCCAAGCTCGCCTGAGTAGCACCAGCATAGAGTTGCACCATATAAGCTGGCCCACTTACCTTGTCTGGGCCCCCAACAAAGTTCAGAAACACCGGCGCGTCGTAGACCCCCACAACTCGTGGTGCGAAGTTGACCTGTCCCTGAGCAAATGCACCGACTGCAACCAGCAACCCGCTTAGTGTGATTAATGTTTTTTTCATTGAATTGAAATTGCAGGAATTGCTCTCCTGACATGGTTCAGCGAGAGTTTCGACCTCCAACATTGGACGCGCATCGGGTCCATG
>JBDTOW010000098.1:0-9052 GCA_039933075.1 Verrucomicrobiota bacterium
GGTGGTGATTTCAAGATTTTTCTGCAAACGAACCTGGTGGCTTTGAGTAATGCGGCCTACGTCGTCAAGCCGAGCCCGCATTTTGTCCCCTACAGTACGAACGCTTTTGAGCGCGGTAACGCTTTTTACACGCCGCAATGGACGTTGCTGATTACAAATCGGCTGCAGTACATCCTGATCGATTCCGTCAGCCACCGGGTGGTGGATTTTGTGAATCTTACGAATTTGTCGTCGGGAATTGATCTGAGCCGCGAGTTGATCGGCAACCAAAGTCAGGGGGGGGGAACTTCCGAAGACGCTCAGTTCTGGTTATCTGATCTATTGGCCGGCGTTCCGCGTGGTATTCGCAATCAGATCCGGGCATCGCAAGGCGAGCTTTCGGCTGATTGGAACAGTTTCAATTTTCAGGCCGCGGAAGGTCAGGACAAACAAAAAGCGATCAAGCTATTCCGAGAGTTCACCGGGTTGGATCCCGCCACGAACGTCGAAGCGATCGTTATCGGCATGCAGGCCCCCTACACGCCGACACGCAAGCTCTATCAAAACTCGACCTGGCAGGCAAACGATCCGCTGGTCCACTATACCCTCGAAGACCTGAGCGATCTCCAACGGACTAATAACATCCAGTATGTGAAGCCGCCGAGCATTTCTCCGACCAACACCAACCTGGGCAAACTCAACGACCGTTATAATCCCTGGGGCGGGAATACGAACAAAACCGCTTCGAGTGATCCGCGAGCCTACAATCTGGCGATCAAAGATCCGCTGGTCCGAAGGTCAGATGATTGGGATTTTCCGACGAACAAGTTTGCCAACATCGGGATGTTGGGCCGGGTTCATCGCGGCACGCCCTGGCAAACGGTTTACTTCAAGTCTTCGGTCGAGTCGTTGGCCAATTGGCAAAAGTGGTCCGGCGGCTTTTTCCCTCAGCTATCGCACCCGACGAACGACTGGTTGCTGGCCGACATATTTACCACGGCACTGAATGATAATGCCGCGCGTGGCTTGCTCTCGGTCAATCAGACAAACCTGGCAGCCTGGTCCGCGGTGCTGAGCGGGGTGACCGTTGTAACTAACAATATTCCAGACGGTTCGATCTCCCTTGCCAGCATTTCCCAACATGCGACCAATCTGTTCGAGCCCAATTCTCCGCAGCTCTACAAGATCGTTGATAGCCTGATGCAGGTCCGTGCGCGCTATCCTAACGGCCGGTTTGACTCCGCGGGCGCCGTGCTGTCGGCCAGCGGGCTGACGGTGGACTCGCCCTTCTTAAATACCACCAGCCAGTTGCAACGGGAGGCCGCCTTGACCGACGCCGATTACGAACGCATTCCGCAGCAGATTCTTTCCCTCTTAAAGGCGGACGAACCGCGTCTGGTGGTCTATGCGTACGGCCAGGCGCTTCAACCGGCGCCCAACTCTCGAGTGCTCGCCCCCGGACAATTCTTTCAGCTTTGCACCAATTATCAGATCACCGGCGAAGTGGTGACCAAGACGATGCTGAAGATCGTGACCGAACGCCGCGGCACCAACGTCCTGTTGCGCGCCGTCGCTGAGAATTTCAACAGCATCCCGCCGGAATAAGAGCGATTTTTTGAACGGCCAATTTAGCGGTAACTATGCAGTCGAAGCAAACCCTCACCCCGGCCCTCTCCCTTTCCGAGAGGGAGAGGGTGAAACATTCTTGGTGGTTAATGAACTATGCGTTTGCGAACTAGAACCTGGTCGTTGTTGAGTCTGACGTTGTTCGTGGCCGCCGTCTTTTTCTGGCAGCTTGGAAAAGAATATGCATCGAAAGAGGGCGCTCAGGACCACACGAATAGCGCGCCATCAACGGTGCTGAACACCAACGTTTCCGCCCAGTTCGGCAAACAATTGCTTACCGCGCAAACGCTGAACAATTACCTGTCACGCTTGGCGTCTCCCACGCAAAACGCGCGGACAGCCGCCCTCTCTCCCGCAAATCTGCGGTTGAGAAACACCGTCAAACCGCTCGGGCAACTGACGCGAAGCGAAACGGCGATTCTCTTGAAAAATGCATTTATCGAGACGAGCGATCCGGCTGCGGTGGCGGTCCCGGATCATCTCCGTTCCGAAGGCGATCCGGGTAGTTATGTAGTGCAATCGCGCGGGCTTTTGGACGACAAGTTTCGTGCGGAGTTGCGCGCTGCGGGCGCCACGATTATTTCCTACATACCGAACAACGCTTATTTGGTCAGAATGTCCGCGGCTGGCGCCAAACAATTGGCGGCGCGCCCACGGACGCAAGCCATCCTTCCGTTTGAGCCGTACTTCAAGCTCGACGATCGCCTATTGGCTTTGGCGGTGGAACAGAAACCCCTCCCGGAAGACGGCCAATTGCGGGTGACCCTCTTCGCTGACGAGCGCGAGGCTGGTCTGAACGCCATGCGCGAGTTGGGCGCGGATGTGACCGGAGAAGATCGATCACCCTTCGGTCCGCAACTCATCATCCGGCCAAGGCCCGACAGTCTGGTGGCGCTGTCGCGGCTGACCAGTGTGCAGGGAATCGAAACCCAGGCTCAACGGGTTCCTTTAAGCGATCGAACTCGCGTCCGCCTGGCCGTCTCGACCAACGCCACGAGCAACACCGACGATTACCTTGGGCTCACGGGTGACGGCGTGCTGGTGAATGTCAATGACACCGGAGTGGATGCGACACATCCCGACCTGACGGGGCGTGTCACGGCGTCCGATCCGCGCCTGTTGACCGACCGCGATGGGCACGGAACGCACGTTGCCGGCATCATCGCTGGCAATGGTGCACAATCTTCCACGGTGACCAACGCCCCCGGTTCCGTGTCGGATGCAGATTTCCGCGGGATGGCCCCGAAGGCCCGGTTGTTTGTATTGTCGGCGGATCCCACCACCGGTCCGTTGATTTCTGATTCTGACCTCCAGGAGGCGGCGGCAGCCAACAGTCTGGCCGCTCAGGCGGGCAAAACCCTCATCTCGAATAATGGGTGGGGATATTCCGGTATTCATGGTTACGATAGCTCAGCGGCAAGCTACGATGCCGCCGTTCGGGATGCCCTTCCGGGCCGGACAGGCTCGCAGCCGGCCATCTATGTGTTCGCCGCCGGCAACGACGGATTCGCGTTTGATAATGGACAGGGCGGTGTGCCAGATTCCCTGATTTCTCCCGCCACAGCCAAGAATGTGATCTCCGTCGGCGCGCTCGAGAATTCGCGCGGACTGACCAACTTTGTCGTGGTAACAAACCTCGTTGATGATGGGACCGGATTCCTCTCGACGAACGTTGTGACGAACTTCTTTTTTTTCGCGGCGACCGATAGCGACGATGAGGTCGCGTTTTTCTCGAGCCGCGGCAATGTTGGCGTTGGTCTGGAGGGGGATTTTGGGCGCTTCAAACCAGACGTCGTGGCGCCGGGCTCGTTCGTCATTTCGACGCGCTCGAAGGACTGGACTGATCCGCTTAGTTTTACCGACGTCCAGGTCAACACGCTGAGTGATGAGCAAGCTCAGCCTGGCCGATTCGGCGCGAATCATGTCATCGATGTCCCGCTCGAGGCGAGTCAATTGATTATTCGTATCGTTCCCAATGCCCGCTCCGCTTCGCCTCTCCCGAACCTGGTGATCCATGCGCGGCTCGGACAGATTCCCGACACCAATACCGTCAGTCCGATTGGCACCAATCAACTCGTCCTTCCGGGGAATAATTTCCCGCTGGGTGCCGGACCCTGGTACTTCAGCGTTTTCAATCCGGGCGCTCAGACCGCGTTCTTCGACATTCAGACGCAGCTCACGATAACCAATGCGCCGCCGGGCTACTTCGAGGCATTGAAGGCGGTCAACGATCAGCTCAAGCCCTACTATCGCTTTGAATCGGGCACGAGCATGTCGGGGGCTGCGGTTTCCGGTTTGCTGGCGATGATGGAGGAATTGTTTAACCGGCGAGGCGAAGTCCCCAGTCCAGCTCTGTTGAAGGCGCTGCTGATCAACGGCGCCCGATCCGCCGGGCCGTTATACGACTTCAATGTCCGGAATTTGGTCAACAGTCAGGGATGGGGCGTCGCCAACATTACGAACAGCATTCCCGCGGTTTATGACGTTTCGACAGGCGGTGGTAGTGCCGGTTCAGCCGTGCCGCACTTTTTTGCCGACCAAAGCCTGACGAACGCTCTCGCGACGGGGGCGAGCAGATCGTGGAATATAGTAATGTCAACGAATGCTCTGCAAGAACTCCTGCGCGTGACGCTGGTGTGGACAGATCCTCCTGGAAACCCAAATGCATCAGTCAAACTGGTCAACGATTTAGATTTGATCGTTACCAATCTCGACACGGGAGAAGCTTTCTACGGAAACAATATCCCGGAAGCGAGCGATTTCAATCAAGCGACCCTTGGTGAAACACCTGCTGCCAACGATGTGATCAACAACGTGGAAAATGTTTTCCTGAATCGCCCGATCGGAACCAACTATTCAGTGACGGTCGTCGCGCGGCGCGTAAATGTGAACGCGGTGACCCAGCATCCCAATGGTATCGTGCAGGATTTTGCCCTCGTGGTCGCCGTGGGCGACGGCACCGTCACCAACGCCTTCACCATCACTCCTCAGGCTCCTCTCAGCGTTGCGCCAGCGCTGTTTTCTCTTGTCACCAATGGCATCCCCCGCCTCCATGAGAGAGTCGGCGCGAACTCGCCTTTGCTGGGAGGAACAAACGGGACACCGAGCCAATGGAACTTTTATATCTTCACCAATTCGTTCGCGGCGACGAATTCGTTGAGCTTGACCAATGGCACAAATGTGGCCTTCATCACGTTTATTCCGCCGAATGTTTCCCGGCCGAGGAATGTTGATGCGGATGTGGATCTCTACGTTTCGCGCGGCGGAACGGCTGCCGATTTTCTCAATCTTAATTTCGGTTCCGGGATTGTGAAATCCACCAGTCGAGGCGGGACTGAACTCGTTTTCTTCACCAATTCTTTCGATGGCGAGGTCTTCTATATCGGGGTCAAATCCGAGGATCAGCAGGGTGGGGAGTACGGTTTGACCGGGCTTTCCAGCAACACTCCGTTCAGTCGGGAAGAAGACGGCAACCTGATCGTGCAAGGGTTTCCTTTGAATGGGCCGGTGACCGATGGTTCGCCCGAGCAACCCGGCGGCAGCCTGATTTTCGGCATAGCGACGCGGCCGATTCAGATCCAAAAGGTAACTGCCAATCTCGGCATTGTTCACGAGAGCATCGGTGATCTCCTTGGCAATCTGAGCCACGATGGTCAATTTGTTGTCTTGAACAACCACTATCTTCCGCCGGACGGCCATACGAGCGGACCATTTGAGTTCAGCTACGACGACAGCCCCGATGCCGCGCCCGGCACATTTCCCAGTGACGGTCCGGGCACTTTGAATAATCTCATGGGCCAGGACGGCTTTGGGCTCTGGCTGCTGACCATGGTCGATAATGCCTTGACCGGTACCGGCCGGGTAGAGCACTTCGATATCACGCTGGTCCCCAGTCCCGACCCAAGCGATATTGCCGGATTGGTTCTGCCCAATCGTTTCGCCTACTACTTCATTAACGTGCCAGTGGATGCGACTAACTTAACGGCAACTTTGTCTTCGATGAATCCGAGCGCGCCGCTGGATTTATATATACGCCGGGGCGATCTGCCGGACAGCGATAATTTCGACAAGTTTGCCCGGATCACCCCCCCCGGAGGTTCGCTGACAATTACCCCGAACGATATTCCGCCTTTAAACGCCGGACGATATTTTGTTGGAGTTTTTAATCCTAATACTTTCGTCGTCAATTTCCGGCTTCGAATTTCGATTGGCCGGGGGCCGAACGCGCAGTCGACGGCCGCGTTTGTCGCGGAAGGCCCGGTCGCGATCCTCGATGACGCGATTTCACAGTCGACGATTAACGTGCCGGTGGATCGAACCGTTGCCGACGTTAAAGTGGGGGTGCGAATCGATCATCCCCGTGTTTCCGATTTGGCATTGCACCTCACCAGCCCGCAAGGCACCCGGATTTTGCTGGCGGAAAATCGTGGCACGACCGTCGCGACCAATTATGGCGCCGGAACCGCCGCGACCGGGATTACGTATGCCGGCTTTACCGAGGACGCGCGACAGGCGGTTGGCCTCATCAAATTTGTCCCACCCCCGTACTCGACCAATGCAACGGTCACGACCAATTTCATCAGCGGTTTCGAAGGGGCAGCACCCGGCGCGTACGCCGCGGGTCAAACGGTGGACGGCTGGGATGTGCTGACCAACCGAGTGAATGTTGTGGCCACTGGACTGGCTGACACCGGTAAGAACGCGCTCAATCTGAATCGGGGGATCATTAGTCGCGTCCTGCCGACGCAGGCGGGCCGGCAATATACTTTGCAATTCGCCTATCGGGGAACCGGTGCTGGCGTTATAAATATCCAATTGTATTTGGATGGCATCTTAGTGCGGTTTTTCACAGCCTCGACGCCCGGATGGAATATCGCGACCTATACTTTTCTCGCAACTCAGAACGGGAACACGGTCGAGATACGCCCTCTCTTCACCAATTCCGGGGTGCTATTGGACACCTTTAATTTGATCGAATCCGGCGCCACCATCTTCTTTCAGCCGGAGGAATCGCTGGATCTTTTCAAAGGCGAACGTTCGGTCGGCGATTGGAAACTTGAGATGTGGGACAGCCGCGGCGAGTTTGCGGGCAGATTGTTGAACTGGCAGTTGCAACTGACTTTCGCGAATGTGTCCAAAACCGCGGTGACCCTGACGAACGGGCTCTGTTACACGAACATGATTTCCGGCGACGAGATTCAGTATTTCATTGTCGAGGTTCCGCGGGCCGCCACCATTGCGACGAACACGCTGAACGGGGCCGGCGATTTCGTCTTGCTCTTCAACCAAAACGGCGCGCCCACGGGCGGCACGAACGATCTCTCGGTCGACGTGAACGGGCCGGGCGGAGGCGAATACATGCTCTTGTCGACGAACGGAACCCAGTTGTTGGACGCGAGCGGTGCGGTTGCCAACGACTTGCTCGCTCCGGTGCTCCAGCCGGGCCAGCGTTATTACCTGGGAGTGCAAAACTTCAATCCGGGCGAAACCAACGACTTCACTCTTTGCGTGAACTTTGATCGGACTGATGAAAAGTTCATTGTGCTCACGAACCAGATTCCTTTCACGAATACCATCCCGGTGACGACCCGGATCGATTACTACAGATTCACGGTTTCGCCGACGGCGTACAAGGCCACGTTCGAAGTCTTTCCGCAAAACGGAAATGTTGATCTGGTCATTCACAAAGACCTGCCCTTGCCGACGCCAGTGTTCTTTAATTTCAGCAGCACCAACCTCGGGACCAACGCCGAGCAGATTGTCGTTACCTCGACCCAGCGGCCCATTGGGCTTTCTCCGGGCGATTGGTACCTGGGAGTTTATAATGTGGATACGAACGCGGTAACCTATTCTGTGGTCGTCACGGAAGTGACGAACGCCGTCAATCTGATTCGCCTGACCAACAACATTCCAGTCGATTACACCGCGAGCGTCGATCCAGTCATAACGAACTATTTTGTATTCACGCTTAAGGACGGCGATCCCGGGGCGCTTTTTGAATTGTACAACACCACTGGCGACGCGGATTTGCTCCTGCAGTGGAACCAGCTTCCGACGGTGAGCAGCCTCTTCCGTAGAACGTTCGCGTCAACCAACTACCCTGGCTCGGGCAAGATTATTATTCGAACCAACGAGGCTTTCTATCCTACGCTTCAAGGAGAATGGTATTTGGCGGTCGTGAACCTGAATACCAACGATATCAATTTTACGATTCGTGCGTCCGTGCTGACTACCAATTTGGTGATTACGCCTTTGACAAATGGCGTCACGTTGACCACTACCGTGCCTGGCAACAACGATGGCTCGCCTCCGGAATTCGATTACTACAGTTTTAACGTCTCGACGAATGCGATTCTCGCTAATTTCAGACTCACGCCCATCAACGGGAACGTCGATCTGGTCCTGCGCCAAGGTTCTTTGCCCACGGTTACCTCATTTGACTACAGCAGCGCGAATTCGCTGGCGAACGAGGAAACTCTTCAAGTGCAGTTGAACTCTCTTCCCGTGCCGTTGAGCCCCGGCAACTGGTATTTGGGCGTGTACAATCAGCAACGGGCAAATGCGGCCGTAACCTACGCGGTTCGCGCTACCGAGGTGTTGACGATTACCACCGGAACGAACCGGTTCATCGATCCAGATCTTCTTATCACCAGCAGTAATATCTGTCTGACCTGGCCAACGGTGGTAGGTCGGACGTATTATGTGGAAGGCAAGATAACCATCACGGATACGAATTGGATTATCCTGTCGCCAACAACGGCGACCGCGACGGGCACGACGATGACCTTCTGCATCGATCAACCAACGCCCTATCAATTCTTTCAGGTGGTTGAACTGGGTAACGGAGTTTCTCCGCCAGGTCCGCCAACTTCCGGAACGAATGTTTTCATTAACCCGACTTTGGCCATAACGAGCAGCAATCTCTGTCTGACGTGGGATTCGGTTGTGGGACGGAATTATTACGTGGAAGGCAAGGCCGGTATTGCGGATCCGAGTTGGACGGTTCTGTCGCCCACGAATACCGCGACCGGTACGACCATGAATTTCTGTATCGATCGTCCGACGCCCTATGTATTTTTTCAGGTGGTCGAGGTCGGTATCTTGCCGCCGCCAGTGCCGCCGGCGTCAACGAACGTCTTCATCAACCCGACGCTAAGCGCCACGAGCAGCAACATCTGTTTAACCTGGCCATCGGTCGCGGGTAGAAATTACTACGTGGAGGGGAAAGCCGGGATCGTGGATACGAACTGGACGATTCTTTCGCCGACCAACACCGCCACCGGGGCCACTTCGAGCTTCTGTATCGATCGCCCGACGCCCTATCAATTCTTCCAGGTGGTGGAAGTCGGTGCCGTCTTGCCGCCTGCGCCTCCGCCGCTCTCGACGAACGTGTTCATCAACCCGACGCTAAGCGCCACGAGCAGCAACATCTGTTTAACCTGGCCAT
>JBDTOW010000099.1:0-8972 GCA_039933075.1 Verrucomicrobiota bacterium
CATCAAGCTGGAGGATTTCAACTATCAGTACACGATGCTTTTCGACGAGGCCCGACATGGCGATCTCGCCGCGCGTCAGCGCAGCATCCGTGGCGTGCGGATTTCCGGAGGGTATTATTTCGGGCCGGCGAAAAGACGCCGGCATTAGCGGTTAGTTGAGCACCCATCCCTCTCCAGCTCCGGAGTCTTCAGCGCCGAGGATTCTGGAAGAACTGATCTGCCGAGCCGAAAGCGCCGGAGCCAGCGATATTCATCTACAAATGTCTGGCAAGGCGGCGCAGGTTTCGTTCCGTCTCGATGGCGTCATGACTCCAACTTCGGAATTGCCAGCCGACGTGGCGGACCGGGTTTTTGGCCGCATCAAATTTCTCCAAGGCGGCCAAACGGGAACGCGCCATGTTGACGACTGAATTAGTCGTCGCCATTAGCATCCTCGTGCTCGCGATGTTCCCGATGGCGTATTCCTTCATCCGCGAACAGCGATAGTGCCGCGCTCTCTACTATCGCGCCGTGGCGATGGAGATCGTCGACGGCGAAAAGGAATCGCTGGTTGCGAGCGAGTGGTGCACTTTCAAGGAAGGATCACAGACTTACACCGTGCGCGCCGACGCGGCGAAGAATCTCCCGCCGGGACGCTTCCTGCTCACGCTTGCGGAAAAGCGCTTGCGACTCGAATGGCTGCCGAATAAATCGCGGAGCGGCGGCAAGGTGGCGAGGGAAGCGAAGCCCAAATGAAACTCGTCGAGCATCGGCATGTTCATCTCATCGATCAGCCGCAACGGCCGCCGGGCGTTTCTCGGAACCGCGCTGGTGATCCTGATCATGATGGCCGGTGCGCCGTTGGGAAAGGATTTCTCGACGAATTCCAAGAGCGGATGGTTCGTCGCTCTATTGTTGGTGCCGAGTCCGCTCGTCGCCATAGCCCTGGTTGGTGAGAGCAGATACGCGATGGCTCCCGCGGAGTTTGGACGGACGTTGTTCAATCTGGATGTGGCCAGCGTATGTTTGCTGGTTTTGGCAAGCGTGCTTCTGCCAAGGACCTGGCGGGAGCGCACAGTGAATACGCACTCAGCGAAAAGGACCGACCAAGGCCCGGTTGGCAAATGCCTCGCGGCACCAAAGCTCACGATCAGATCCAGGAGGCTCCTCGAGAGCGATCCCGCACAGTGGCTGGCCGCACACGGGTCATTCAGTCCAGCCCTGGTGTTAGCGCTTATGGCGACAGCGCCTGGCTGGTCGGGATGCTGTTTGCCATGGGACTCTTTGTTGCCGACAGTTACACCTTGTGTTTGGTCGGCTCCTCGAACGGGCTAACTTCGAAGAACTCCACGCAAGCCTTTCTCCGAACCATTGGATATGGGCTGGTGTTTCCCTGGGTGGTGTTCCTGGCCGTCCTCGGTGTCTGGGGCGTTCTTCTGAGCGGAAACAACTCCGCGGAATACTTTGGCTGGCTGGTGGCGATCTGGTTCCTCGTTGGTTATGTGTGGGACTTCGGCTTGTGCGCCGGAAGCATCGTCAAGTTGAGCATGGAGTTCAGAAGTGTGGCTGCATGCAACTTTGGGAAGGGCTGGTTCAATTGGCGCGTGCTGAATCGAAACTGAAACCCGAGCGCCCCGGTCTAAGCGCTGATTGTTCATTCGAGGGGTAGAGGTTTCCAGCGATGAGCGCGAAGGTGGCAAACAAATACTCCTCTGCCTGCGGTCGCCTGGGGCTGCTTGGGCTCCCTTTTCGCTTTTTCTTTTTGCGTTTCTCCGTTTGCCTCTGGTAAGCAGTCCTTATGACTCCGCCTGCTCCCAGTCTGCTGCTGCTGATCCCGGCGTATAACGAAGAAAAGCGCATCGAACCGGTGCTGCGGGACTACGCCCAATATTTTCGGCAAAACTATCCGGGAAAGTTCCAAATCGTCGTCGTCCTCAACGGCTGCGTCGATAACACGCTTGGGGTCGTTCAGCGAGTCGCCCAGGATTTTCCCGAAATCAGCTCGTTGGAGTTTCACGACCGCATTGGCAAGGGAGGCGCCCTCATCGAAGGACTGAGGCTGGCTCCAAAAGGGGACCTGATCGGCTATGTCGATGCCGATGGAGCGACTGAGCCGACTGCGTTTCTGGCTCTGGTGGACCGGTGCGGCGATGCGGATTGCGTCATCGGATCGCGCTGGCTTCCCGGGGCGATTCTGCATCAATCCCAGTCCGTCAAGCGCCGCGTCGCCAGCCGCATTTTCCACGCGCTCGTCGAAATATTGTTCCGGATGAATATTCAGGACACCCAATGCGGCGCGAAAGTGATGCACCGCGCCGCCGCGGAAAAAATTCATTCGTCACTCCGCACGGCCGATATGGCGTTCGACATTAACCTGCTTTATGCGCTAAAACGCGCCGGGTTCCGGACTCTGGAGGTGCCTACGGAATGGACGGACAAGATTGGTTCGAAGATCACCTGGGGCAAGGCCGGATTGGCCTGGTTTCTGTCGGTCATCCGCTTGCGCCTGGTTTATTCGCCGTTCTATCGCTGGCTTCAGCCGCTGCGGCCAATCGAAACCTGGCTTTACCAAAAACTTGGATCGCCAGCGCCCAGGCCGGCGTCCCAACCAACGCTTCCCGTCACCAAGCCTGGAAATAAACGCCCGTTTCAGGGCGCCTGAGCGGAAGCCGGGGGCCACTGCCGTTGAAATTAAGGAATGGGGCTATGCACTTGACGCTTGTGGATTGCCAAAACGGTCCATTTTTAGCCTCTTTGCAAACGCAGCCAGTGCGCGAACAAGCGTGAACTGCATAGGCCCATTAAGGAATTCGCCGAGAGCAAATCTTCTCCCTCTCCCCGCGAGCCACGAGCGGGGAGACGGTTGGGGAGAGGGGAATCTTCAATAAAAACGCTTCTCCTCTCCCCCGGCCCTCTCCTCCATCCGATGGAAGGGAGGGAGAAGTCTCCGCATTCTCCGGCCTGTTTTTTCTTAATTCAAGGGCAGTGTAGCCGGGGGCTGCCTCCGCCAGGCAAACCACGACGCGACGCCCAGCAACAATAAGCTGAACCCGCCGAGAGTTTGCACCACCATCGCGAAGCCGCGCGGCTGGCCCGCCGCGACAAAATGCGGTGAAAGATAGAGCAGCGTCATTCCGTATCCTGCGGCGACCAGCAAAAGCCACGGCACAGCTTCGTAGCGCGCCCGGGCGAGCAGACTGCTGATGAGCACATTAGCCAGCGTAAGCGGCAGCATGCACCAGGCGAACCACGGCACGAGTGGGGCAATCACGAGGAACGATTTATCGTACACCATTCGCAGCGGCAATTCTGGCAGGATCGTGCAACCGAGAGCCGCGGCGCCACCCAGCAGGGCCGTTGCTCCCAACGCTTGCGCCAGGACGTTCGTCTTCTCTGCTCGCGCCGCACTGCGCGCAATTTTTGGAAACATCACCGCCATTAACGGCGCCGTGAACGCCACGAGCGCTCTGCCAATCATTCCCGCCGCGCCATAAAAAGGGGTGATTTCCTTGTCGAAAATACTTTGCACAACAATCATGTCGGCGCTCATCATGAATTGACTCGCGCCGAGTCCCAGCGTGAGCGGCAGCACGCGCTCCAGCCATGGACGCCACTCGAACCTGGTGCTCGATCCCAACCAGACGCGTCGGGTGTACCACAAGCCGACCGCCAGGGCGATCAGGGCGCCAATTAACGCGCCGGTCATCGCTCCAGCAGCCCAGCCTCCCAGCAACAAGACGATAATCGAAATGGCCACGAAGCGCCCCAGGCCATTGAAAATAGCGGTCCATCCCAGCCATAGAAAATTCTGTTGCCCCTGCAAAATCCCCATCGTGATCGGCACCCAGATCGAAACCAGGCCGATCACCAGGGTCACCCAAAGCGCCGCAGGATTGGTGATCTTCCAAAGCGCCAGCAGGTCGGCGCGAAATACAAAAACCAGGGCTGCCATGATCAGCCAAAGGAGGAATCCGGCCAGCGCCACCGCCCGAACGGCGGCGGTCAATTGACGGCGCTGCGCGTCAGTGAACGCGACGACGCTTTGCTGAGCGAAAATCGTCATCAAACCGAGGGAGGGGATGAGCATCTGATTATAGACCTGCAGCAGCGTGGTGAAAACGCCGTACTCGGCCTTGGGCATCTTGCTGGCCACCTTATGGACCGCGTACATAAAAATTCCCCCGGCCACCGTGGCAATCACCATCCAACCGCTCTGGCGAAAGAAGGTCAGCCGGCTCTGCTGCGGGCTCGCAACGCTCGGTGACATGGACAATTTATCGGATGCCTCGCTCATGATGAACAATCATCAAATCAGTCAATCCAGCGATAAGAGAAATTGGGTGAGCAAGTCTGTCCCGCGCTCGAGCGAGCGCAACGAAATCCATTCGTCAGCGGTGTGTGCTTGCGCAATATCTCCCGGTCCAAACACGATGCTCGGAATTCCGCCGCGCGATAGCACCGAGGCGTCGCAGAAGTAGTCAACACCCACGGTCTTTTTGCGGCCGGCGCTGTGCAGGAATTGCTGAACCAGCGGCAACCGGGGATTCGTTTGCATCGGCCAGCACGCGGCTTCTTTCGTGTCCGCCATGCTTGCGATCAAGGCGTGTTTTGCCAAAAGATCCTCAATTTCCGAGCGCACGCTGGCTTCCGATTCGCCCGGGAGAGTTCGCCGATCGACCTTGATGGCACAATACGCGGGAACGATGTTGGCCTGATTGCCGCCGACGATCGCGCCGACGCTTACCGTGGGCCGCCCGAGCAACGGATGGCGGCGGCGGCGCAGGGCGGCCGCGTATTTCGTTTCCAGCAAATCGACGATGCGCGCCATCGCATGCACCGCGTTGCGGCCCAGTTCCGGCCGGGCGCCATGAGCTGACTTGCCGCGCGTCTCCAGTTGCAGCCAAAGATTGCCTTTGTGCGCGCTCACCACCTCGAGCCGTGTCGGCTCGCCCACAATCGCCAGGTCCGCCTTGAACCGAGCGCGCACCAACGCCCGAGACCCGGTCTGTCCATGCTCTTCATCCACCAGTCCGGCAAAAATGATTTCGGTCTGTTGCGGTCGTCGCGGTGAGTGCGCAAGCCGGATGAGGGCTGACAACATCGCCGCAACGCTGCCTTTGGTGTCGCAAGCGCCCCTCCCGTGCAAGCGTCCATTCCGGGTTCGCGGTTTGAACAATTCACCGGGAATCAAATCGCCGCCGACCGTGTCCAAGTGCGGTGCAAGTAAAATTCGTTGTCTTACGGCCCCCGCCGGAGTGCAACGAACAATGACGTTGGCGCGTTGCGGAAAGACCTCATGAAGCTCCACATCCAGTCCGGCGGACACGGCGGTTGCCGAGAGAAAATCAGCCATCCGTTTTTCGCCCGTGTACGCATCATGGCCCGGCAAAAACGCAGGATTCACGCTCGGAAGCGCAATTAACTCCCGGAGCAGTTTTGACGTGGCTCTCATTCGGTTTCGCAACAGCGATTGACGGAGAGCTTACGGAGCGAGCGATGGCGTGTCGAGCGTTGTAGCGGCGAGGCGAAGGGCCGGCGAATGATGAACCCAGATCGATTCCACGAACGCAACTACCGAAGAAAAAATCAGGGCTCGACGGAGTCTCACCCTACCACAGCGTGGTTTCTGTCATGGCAAATGTTTCCGCAAGGTCAACACGGTGCCTCGCCCCGCCGGTTCATATTTCACCTCGTCAAACACGTGGCCAATGATGAAGGTTCCGAGTCCACCCGGGCGAAGTTCGGATAGCTCACGACACTTGAATTTACTCGCGTCGACCGGTTTGGCTTCGTCGATGATTTGAATCGTGAAATGGTCATCGGCGACCTCAGCATGATAACTCAACGGGCCTGGTTTCTCGGCATAACCGTGTCTAAAGACGTTGCTCGCGGCTTCGTCGCAAGCCATAACAATCTGTCCGACCGTGGCGTCGTCGTAGCCGGCATAGACGGCCCATTGCTCGACAAATTCGCGCCCCATCCTAAGATTCTCCAGGCAACAGCTTGTGTTGAGGTCGCTGGCGGGAGGGAGCCCGCGCCAATCGAGGAGCAGGAGGGAGGCATCGTCGTGTTGCGGGGCGGAACCAACGAACTTGCGCCAGACGTCGAGAGCGTCGGCAATGATTTTGGGTCCGCTCTTCCCGGCAGGCAGTTCACCCAGAAATCGTTCCAAGGTGAATTCCTCCCCATTGTGGTTGCGCGCCTCGGTCATTCCATCTGAGAACAAGAGCCAAAGATTGCCCGGCTTCAGGGACGTTTGCTCAGTCCGGTAGCTCACTGCGGGCGAGATTCCGAGGGGCAACTGAGTTTGCATGGGAAAATTCCGCCATCCTTCTCCGTCGAAATGAAAAGGGGGAAACTGGCCGGCCGCGCAAATTTGCAGAGATGAGGACGCCGCGTCCGCCAGCAGGAAAGTTAAACCGAGGAACCGGCCTGCCTTGAGATCCTGCGAGAGTCGCCGGTTTAGAACGGTGACCCATTCTCCCAGTTCACAGCCGAGCTGCTCGATCATGGCCGTGATCGTGGCGGTGGCTCGCGCCATGGTTAACGCAGCCGGTATGCCTTTTCCCGTCACGTCGCCCAAGCCCAGGAGCAGCCTGCTCTCTCCGATCGGATGAACGAAATAAAAATCGCCGCCCACGGTATGCGCCGGCAAATAATTCGAATCGACCCGGCAGAACAGAAGTTTCTGAGCGCCCAAAGGCAGGAAAGAATCCTGAATTTCCCGCGCGAGCAGCAGTTCCTGTCTGGATTGTTCCCGCTCAATTTCGAGCCGTTGCGCTTCCAGGCGCAACAAAGCATTGACAATCAATCCACCAAAGCCTTCAAAGATTTCCTCGTCCTGAGCATCAAAGTATTCGCGGTCCCGGGGATTGAGCGCCTGCAAGATTCCCAGACACCTATCACCGTCCAGGAGCGGGATCGTGATGATCGCATGGGTCACAAATCCTACCTGTCTGCCAACCTCCTGATAATGCCGCGGGTCTTGCTGGGCGTCCCGGATGTTCAAGGTTTCTTTGGACTCGAAGACGGCGCCGGCCAGACCCTTGCCTCGCGGCACTCTCAGTGGCCCGGGCAACGCCGCCACGCGCGCATCGACGGCGTGGATGACTAACTCCCCGGTCGGCGAGTCCGGCAGCAACAAAGTGCACGCTTCGGCTCGCATGACTTCCTGAGAGCGGCGCAGGATTTCGTCGATCAGCGAGTTGAGATTCATTGCCCGACCGAGGCAACGGGCGGTATCCAGCAGCACCTTATATCGACCAACCTCATCTTCGGGTCTCATGATTCCAAATTGGTTCCAATTTGTGACGAAAGCGACTCCCCCTCTCTCCAGCGGATTGAAGCGCGCCTGGAGTTTGGACATTCGCATCGGCGTCGAAGTAGAAGATCGCGGTAGCGAAGCGACACTGGGATGGCAGCCGTGGCTTCGTATGTGTTTAGCGTAGCGCAGATTTGCAATCTGCTGTATCGCAGAATTGTATTCTGCGGCACGTCGGAAAGAGCCAGCCCGTTCGAACTTTCGAACGCTCTGCCGATTGCAAATCGGCGATACGGCAGATTGCAAATCTGCGCTACGAGGCCGCGCCGTTCGCTAAAGACGTATTGGCATTCAAGCCGCGGACAGGAAACCGCCTCATTTTCCGTCGCGGAGGGACGGCTGAAATGCTCGTCTGGTGCCCTCATCCTCCCCTTATGGCTATCATCTTCAAAAACATAAACAAGATGGTCGATGCTGCATCAAGTTCGCTTTCGCTCTTATGTGCTGATCCACTTCATTTCATCAATGCTTCTGGAGCTTTCTTTACCTACATAACCCAAGACGAAGCACAGCATTTCTTGATCGCACGTTGGAATGAAGACTGCTAGGGTCCTGGTTTCCGCTGCGGCGTTTCAATCGGCACCGGCTTGGGGTTTTCGAGAATTTCTTTCTCAGACGGGAGTTGGTGTTTCCCTCCGCCCCAAATCAGCCGCGACGGTTTCTCTCCCAGGGTTTGGGTCAGCGCTTTGGTGTAGGTCGTGATCACTTTTAGGTTCTGCGAGACCACATGCAATTCGGCCACGATCTGGCCAAGGTTGCCCTCGTTGTTTTTGATCAAATTGTCGGTGCGACTGATCAAAGCGCTCACTTGCTGGAGGGCGAGGTCCGCGTTGGTGGCGACAATCCGTCCTTCCGCCAGCAACGAATTCAGTTTGGGCACAAGTTCCGAATAGTCGGATTTCAATCTTGCGATGATTTCGCCGACGTTCGTAATGGCGCCGTCCGCGTTGTTTACCAGGTTGCTGCCCTGCAGCAAAAGCGAACTTCCCTGTGCCAGCAACTTCGCCAACCGTGGAATCAGCGTCGGATAGTCTGAGTTCAGCCTGGTCAGAATCTGATTCACATTTTCGACGGCGGACTGCGCTGAGCGCGCCAGTTCATCAAACGCGAACAAATCCTGCCCTTGAATCACCGCTCCGTTCTGCAACGGCGACGCCTCCGGACTGCCCGCGGACAGCGCGATGAACTTTTCCCCAAGGATCGTCTCGGAGGACAAAGCGGCTTTAACGTCAGAAGGCAGCGCTGGCACGCGCTCATCAAGCTGCAGGGTCACTCGCACCGCATTTCTCTTGTCCCGCGCGGCACGCCGCTCGTCCGGCTGGAGGTATCGAATACGCACGACCGACCCGGCGGCGCTCCCTGCGTATCTCACGGGAGAATGCAGCTTGACGCCCGTCACATCGTGAAACTCAAGCTCCAGAGTCCGGCCTTTGGACTTCAATTGGAATCCTCCGAGGGCAAACGTCAGGGTTGCGAGCAGTAGGAGACTGCAAAAGATGACTACCACCGGGATGACATATTGCGACCAGTTTTTGGATTTCATTCTTCAATTCGTTCCCAGGAGCCTTTTGAGATAATCGCCCTTCGAGAGCCGGAGCGGGATCGGACCGTCCGGTTCGCCCTTGATAAATTGCTGGAGCATCGGGTCCGGGTTATCCAAGATTTCCCGCGG
>JBDTOW010000100.1:0-8936 GCA_039933075.1 Verrucomicrobiota bacterium
GGTCCTGGATTTAGCCAGGCACGACCCGCGGCGGACACGTATCTACGATCGAAACTATGAAACTATGTAATTTGATCCCGCGATTTCCTAGTTAAAGGGTGTGCAACTATATTGCTTCGCTCGTCGCAAGCGTACGACCGACTTCTCTCCGCAGACGGACGATGGGCGAATAGTCTGGGCCATTAAGAATGGCCCGGCTCGACCGCGTTGGAGTCTGTTCGTTGGCGCGCTCCTGCTGATCTCACCCGTTTTCCTCCCCACCCAGGCTCAGCCCAGGGGCGGCCCCGTTCTTTCTGTCTCGATAGCCGTGGACCGCACGATCCGTTTAGCCTGGCCTGCCGCCGCCACGGCTTTTGTGCTTGAGGAAACCGACTCATTGGACAGCCTTTCGCCCTGGCGTGCGGTAGCCGAAACGGCACAAGTACAAGGCAATCAATTTAGCCTTTCAATCGCCCCGGCCGGAAAGACGCGTTTTTTTCGCTTGCGACAAGCGCAGTCTGTATCCTCTTTCCAAGTCGCACGGCACACCCCTCTGGATGGCGCGACCGAAGTGGGTGTTACGTTTCGTCCGCAAGTATTCTTTTCCGAACCGGTCAATCCGGCCAGCCTCACCTCAGAGAATTTCTTCGCCAAGGCCGCCGGGATTCCTCTGGAGGCGAGTATTGTTCCCGCGAATGACGGTTCGTTCGCTTGGCTGTTCTTCAAGCAAGCAATGCCCGGCGGCACTCGTGTCCGTGTGACGGTGAGCGGCTCCACCATTTTCTCGGCAACAAACAGCATGTTCCTCGATGCAGACGGCGATGGCGCTCCGGGGGGGGTGTTGAATTTCGAATTCACGACCGTCAGCCAGACCGCCCTGCCCGGCACGAGTTTGACCGGCATCGTGCTGGACCCCGGCCCGGATTTGATCCCCCGCACCACGGATGATGTGGATCCTGGAGCTGACGGGATCGTGAATACGATGGATGACCTGCTCTTCCTGCCCATCGCCGGGGTCAAGGTTTATCTGCTAGGCCGCGAGGACCAAGTGCTCACCACCGGCCCGAACGGCCGTTTCCACTTCGATTCCGTCCCGGTGGGGGACGTCAAGGTGGTCGTGGATGGGCGCACAGCCAGCAACCCGCCCACCGGAATGTATTTTCCGGAGATGGTGATGGACGCGAACATGGTGGCAGGGGTGGAAAATTACACGATGCTGGGGATGCCGGTGATTTATCTGCCGCGGTTGTCCAAGACCATTCTGCAAGACGTGGGTGTCAGCACGAACACCACGATCACGACCAAGCCGGAGGGGGCCTCGGGTTTGACCGACTCACAGCGGCAGCAACTGACGATCGAAGTGCCGTCGAACAGTCTGGTGGGCGCCGATGGCCGTAAGCTGACGAGCGGGCAAGTGGGCATTAGCACGGTGCCGCCGGAATTGGTGCGGGACATGTTGCCGCCGGGCGTGCTGCAACACACGTTCGACGTGACGGTGCAAGCGCCGGGCATCGCGACCTTTTCGACGCCCGCGCCGATGACGTTTCCGAACGTGTTCAATGCCGCGCCGGGCACGCAGTTGAACTTTCTGAGTTTCGATCATACGACCGGGCGGTTGGTGATCGAGGGAACGGCGACGGTGTTGGCGGACGGATTGAGCGTGCGCACCGATCCGGGCACAGGCGTGACGCATCCGGGTTGGCATGGATTGACGCCGCCAGGAGGGCCGGCTGCGCCCGACCCGGACGGCCCGCCAGCAGTTTGTGCAATTGATATTGGAACGGACGATTTGGGTCTTGAGTCGCTTGGCGCTGATCGCTCGCTGCGACCGAGTTCTCTCGCCGGCACCCTCACGTCGAACTTGCCGAAGGCGCTGCCCATGATTGTTGGAGAAACGGGCGTGATGAGCGATCCGGCTTTGACCTGGACGGCTCCTTCGGCGGGCGGTGATGTTTGCGGGTTGAAGGTGCAGATCGAGGTGGATGGACCGCTAGGCAAATTCATGAAGAAAACGGGGAACCTCAGCCTAACCAATCAGACGTTCACGCTGCGGCCCGGCTCAGGGAAGAGCAAAACTTTTAGCGGCACGGCGAAAACGTATGACCAGATGTTTGGCAACGGGAAGGTGGCGTTGTTTATCGAGGATGAATTGATGGGGGCGAAGATCACTGTCACGACGAGCCTGCTGCATTCGTCCGCGCCGCCGGCGGTGACCGTCCAGATCTATTATCTTTACCGTTGGATAAACGTGACCGAGCCGCAGGAATTTTTGAGCGGCACCAGCAATACCGTGGCATTCCGCAAAACTCTCGCTGACGGCCCGGGCAATTGGTCCAGCATCAAAACCATCATTGGCGCGCTGCCGACGACGGTCACCACCACATTCCCAGCGACGGCGACGCCTGGCGCGGCGAAGGTTTTCGACATAAGCCGCCCCTTCGCAAATCATCAGTTCCAATGGGAGTTCGATCCACCGACTGCCGCAATCTTGACACAATCGATTCCAATTATGGTGGCGGATGGATTCAATACAGTCGTGGGCAACCTTACGCTGCGTGGCCACGGCATTGCTCCGGCGCGGGTCAATCTCAACCTGGACGGTTACAAAGCCGAACTCAGGCGCGTGATCTTGAACTTGCGAAATATTAGTTCCGTCCAGATCTCGGGATTTCGCGTGCCCATGTATATTTTCAGCGCCGATACTCCCGGAATTCCAGCCGTCGTAACCGGACGCCTGGTCAGCGGCCCGGGCGGAACCATGATCCCAGAGGATATCCTAAATAATGTGCCCGGCGGGGCCACCAACTACATGGATGGTCTGGATCTCACACTGGGAACGAAAGATGATGTTTTCTATAATCGATGGGTGGTCGCCCATGGCGCGTTTCAGCAATTGTTCCCAGGCTTTATGCCCGAGGATCGCGCCATCATTGGACCCGACGGAATAAATGGATCACCTGACGATTTCTTCACCGCCACGCAACTCGCGGCACTGGATCCCTTACTCGACGCCGAAGCCAACAGCCTTTTGGCGGCGGTGGCTCAACAGTTCAAAACGGTGAACTTTTTGCCAAACGGCGTACAGTTTGTTGATACCGGAGGCACCATCAACTGCCAGTGGACTGATGTGTTCGTCACGCTTGGAAATGGCCGTGGCTATGGGACGAACTCGGCAGGCATGCCCGTCTTTGGCCTCGGTGCCATGGGGATGGATACGGTCAAGCTGAAAAGCCTTTTACCAGATCCCAAGCTCCCTTTGGGCGCCAAGTTTTGGGCGTTAGCGGAAGGCCTGAACGTCAATGCCACGAACTTGGTCAGTTTGAGCGTGGCCAGGAACCTCGATTACTCCGGCCCGGACACCTTCGCGGCGGACGTGGCCAACTCCGTAAGTCACGAAATTGGGCACACGCTCGGCCTGTTCGACGCGTACACCAACGACCGAAAAATCGGCACCGCCCTCTGCCGCCCATCGGATGGAAATTGCACTCCGTTCGACATCATGCAAAACGGACAAAAGACCGATCCCTACCTCTCCTTCGCCCCGGGCAACATCGGCCTTTTGCGGGCAGCAGTCGGAGCCTCGGGCACACCCACGGGGCCGCTCACGTTCTCTCGGAACGAGCCAGCCTTGCTGGCGGAGTTGCGCCAGTACCGAAAGACCTTCAACCTCCCGTCCGATTCAACTGGCATCCGGGAGAACAATCCGCTCGATCCGCCGCCGACGCAGCCCGAGATTTCCGTGTTCCAAGAAGAGAATTCGTTTTTTGGCGAAACGGATGAAGCATTGGAGATCACCGGGGAAATTGCCGCTGACGGTCCGGGCGGAGATTTCATCGACGTGCCGTTCACGATTTTGAACTCCGGTTACGGCCCGCTCACCGTAAGCAGCCTTGGCTTTGCTGCCGGAACCAAGGGCTTCACGCTGGTCAACGCGAATACCATTCTCGGCCAGCGGATCACGCCGGGACGTTCGACAAACTTGATTGTGCGATTCGATCCCTCCGCAGAGGGTGCGGCGAGCGACACGCTGCTGCTGGCGAGCGACGCGGCCACCGTCCCGCTCTTGAGCATTCCGATCACCGCGACGGCTTACGCCAACGCGCCAACGGCGCAAGTGGAACTCGTCGGCAATAACAACTTCGGCGGCGTGCTGGTGGGCGCCGCCGCGGTGTCGATGAACGATGTTTTTCGCGTGTCCAACGCCGGCCAAACGCCTCTCCACATTAGCGCCCTCTCGGTGCTCGAAGGAACGGGAATATTTTCCCTCACGCAAATCCCAGGCAACCTGGCCAGCCAACCGATTCAACTGGCGCATGGCCAGAGCTTCACCTTCGGCGGAAGCTTCCGGCCGGATCGAGCGGGATTGCGGCGGGCATTGATTGAAGTCAAGACCGACGATCCCCAAACACCCGTCGCTCGCGTCTCATTCGCCGGCACCGGTCTCATCTCGCCGGTGCAGGCGGACTGGGGCGACGACTTTGTCGTCATTGAATCGCCCGATTTTCCCGGAACCCCGCCGCTGCGTGCCAAGAGTGACGACAAAGGGAACTTTGAATTTTTCCTCCCGTCGCAAGTATTTTACCACCTCACCATCTTCGACCCGGTCACCGGCTTGGTTGGCCACGAAACCGATGCGACGGCGACGTCGGGTCAACGGACTCTACTGGTGGACACGATGGTTTTCAAGGGATCGACCGAACCCGACAGTGATTACGACGGTCTGCCGGACGACATTGAATTCGCCATCGGCACTTCGCCCTTGAACCAGGACACCGATGGCGATGGCACGGATGATTTTGCGGAGATCGGTCAGGGGCTCGATCCATTGGGCGGACTGTCATTTCCGATTGGCATTGTGGGGCGAGTGCCGTTGGCCGGCGAAGCTAAGAAAGTGGTTGTCATATCATGGCCCGATGGACTCGTCAGAGAAGTGGCACTGGTCGCGTCGGGTGCGGGAGGCCTGGCGCTGGTGGATGTGACCGACTTTTCTCAGCCGGTGCTGCTCAACCAAGTGGCTTTACCCGGGGACGCCACCGATGTGGCATTCGATCCGGATCTGGCGATTGCGGTGGTAACGGCCAATGAAGGGGGGGTCCATTTCGTCGATATTGGTGATTTGACGGCTCCGCGACTGTTGCGAACCGAGCCCGCCAACGCGCATCACGTTGAGATCTTTGACAGCAATGCATGGGTGGCGACTCCCGAACGCCTTGAAAGTTACAGTCTCACCGTAACGGGGGCGCGGGACACGGTTGAGCTCGGGCGATTTACCGTGAAAGCGATGGCCCGGGAAGGGGCAAATCTTTTTATCGTTGTGGGATCTGTCGGTTCCCCATATAGCTCATTTCGCGTTTTCGACCTGCTCCATTCTGATTTTCGGCCTCGCCCGCCCGTGGCATTGTTAGGAACGAGCTCGAAGGAAGATGTTTCTCTGAGCAATGGCTTGGCCTATATCGCCGACGATACAGGCGGATATTCCCTGGTGGACATTTCTGATCCAGACCAGCCTAAATTAATTAGCCGACCGGATCCGCCTCCCATCCTGCAATCTTCTCTTTCTGGCAAGGCCATGGCGGTGGATACATCGGGACACGGCTTGATGATCGGAACCTTCGTGCCTCGGGCCGGGACAAACTCCTATCATGTTGATCTGCTCTCCCTCGCTGATCCGACCAATACCTATCGAGCACTGCAAACACGAATCGATCTGCCCTCCCCTCCTTATAGCGTAGTTATCGCTTCAGGCAGAGGATTCATAGCGGGCGGCACTTCCGGTTTGATCGTCATTAACTTCATTCCGATCGATACACTCGACAAAGCTCCCACCGTTGAAATAGCAGCCGAATTGGTCGATGCCGATCCGGTCAGTCCAGGCGTGCAGGTTGAAGAAGGCGCTTTTATCCCAATTCGCGTAACTGCGGTGGATGATGTTCAAGTGCGCAACGTGGAATTGCTCGTCAATGGAGTCGTAGTTCAAGGTAGCATTGCGTTTCCTTTCAATTTGGCAGCAGTGGCGCCAGCGATCGCAAAGGGAAGTAATACATTCACCATCCAGGTCCGGGCGACTGACACCGGAGAAAACAGCGGCACATCCGTTCCACTCATCATCGAACTGCATCGGGATACAACGCCCTTTCGAGTCGATAGTTTGGAACCCTTCGATGGCGACGTTCTCCCGCCCGATTTCGCAGAGGCACGGATCGCGTTCAGCAAGGCGATTGCTCCCGGCGGCGTCAACTCGGATAACTTTTTTATCGTCGGGCCGCAAGGACAACGCATTCCGCCAATAGCTGTCATCCTGGGGCGGGGAGGCAAGGAAGTGAAATTGACGCTCGACTCACTCGCTCCGGGAAACTACAGCCTGGTTATCCATTCAGCGGCTGTCACCGACTATGCCGGCAACGTTCTGGGTCCAACTGATTTGACCACGCGCTTTACCACCAGAAGATTTACCATCCGATGGGCAAATTCCTCCGTGCCTCCGGAGGGTTTGGCCTGGTGGTGGTTTAATCCGACAAACTGGTTGGCTGCGAACGGAAGCCATCGCCTGCCGGACGAGACTGACTCTGTTTATATCAATGTGCCGGGCAAAGAGATTTCTATCAGCATTTCCCGGCAAGTGGGTGAGCTCACCAAACCAATCAACGTGCAGAACCTTGTCTGCAACGAACCGTTGCGCCTTTTGGCTGTGGATCTCCATGCGGATGAATTTTTCCGGCTGAACAACACCTTGACCTTCGCGGGGAGCAAACTGACCCGGACCCGATTAGTCGGAGGCCCCGGCGCGGTGTTGCGGGTGGAAGGAGCGTACACGCGCGGTCCGGAGGAGGGTGATTCCGTCCTGGATGGAGTTCGGCTCGATGGGGAATTTGCCCTGGAATCGACACGGTTTGAAACTCGAGGATTCAACGGCCAGTTTACTTGTGTGAACGGCCTCGAATTGAGCGGGACGATGCGGGGCATTGGCGAGGGGTACCCCGTGCTTTCCTTCTTTTATGATACGACGGTGAACGGGCCCGGAACTTTCACCGATGTGGGGATCAGTCTCTACGCCATTGCCAATCATCCCCCTGCGAACGTCACCCTATCTTCCAATGTCACCTTCCGAGGGTTGCTTCTCATTAATATAATTAATGGGACGACGCTGATCAATGAAGGTCAAATCATCGCCGAGGCTCCTCATAGCGGAAGCCCTGAAACCCGAGACGGTTCTTTTATCCGCCATTATTTGCGATTCAATTCGGGGCAGGAGCCCAGCGGAAAGATTCTGAACCGGGGGTTGGTTGAAGCCCGGAACAACGACCGGTTTACCATTCGGTCTCTGGTTCCGTTCATCAATGAAGGGACTTTCCGCGCCGCCGACAGCGGGGTCATCCTGCTCGACGCCCCGTTGATTTCCACGAAAACAATTTGTGAAAGCAACGGGGTGATGCTGCTCGAGGGATGGTCATTAACCACCGAGCCGGGAAAAATCGCCGAACTTTCAGGACCCGGAAGCTGGCTGGTCAGCAGGTTCGCCTTTCAAGGAGGAACGGTCACATTGACCGATGGGGCGGTCCTCGAGGGGGATGCCCTTTTCAACAACGTGACTTTTAACGGCGACCTGCACAACTACGATCCCAATTCGCGCCGGCCGGCACTCCCCCCTTATTACACCGGCTACGGCACACAAATGGGAGTCATCACTAATTTAACACTGAACGGAAACATTTTCTTTCACCGGAAACCTGATGAAGTGAATTCCCCAGGCTCGATATTATTTGCTTCGGGGACAGGTAATCCGCGCCTCGGCGGGCAAGGGCGGATCGAGTTCGAGGGCGGGAGTCAGTTTAAGAATTTCATTGGCCAGTTACGTGCCGGAGTCCAGCCAGGCCCGTTTGTGCTTCAAATTACCATCGGCCCGGACATGGTCATTCGCTGCCACAATCTGGAAATTGGCGTTGATGCCTCGACCTCCGACACGGCGCCACCCTTCGTCGAAAATCAGGGAACGCTCCTGGTAAACCAGCTGGGGGATTCCCTGCGGATCAATACCTTGGGCTTCACCAATTCTGGAACGATCCAAATCGGTTCGAACAACCTCGTCACGGTAAACGGCCGTTTTGCCCAAACTGCTTTCACCCAAACTCCGTCTGGCAAACTCCAATTCAATGCGGCCGGCACAATTCCCGGGGCGACCCACGGACAGGTTCAAGTGCAAGGCAAGCCGGCAATATTGGACGGCACATTGAGCCTGAGTTTTGTTGCACCCTTCCAGCCCAAAGCCGGAGATGTTTTCGAACTGCTCACCTATACATCTCGCACTGGAACCTTTTCGACGATTGCGACCCCGCCTGCTCCTTCGGGGCTTCAATGGACGACCAATTACGGCGCGACCAATGTTGTTCTCCAACTTCGCTAGCCGGACGGCTGCTAACTCTTATTCTCAAACTTTGGCGATGCCAAGATCCTCTATCATAATCAACACGCGGACTGGAAATCTGCGCTCCGGTTCCGCTGCCCGTTACCGCGGAGAACTTCCCAACGATTTGTTATCGACGCCCAATCGCTCGTTTTGTTTTGCTCGCCGGGCTATACAGAAAAACTTAAGCGGTACGTGCGCGCTCCTCGCCGTTTTGCACTGTCTTCAGTGTTTCGGCGTTGCTCTGGGCCAGCCGCTAACGCCACCGCGGCTCTCCATCCAACCACTCGCCAACCGCAGCGTTCGCGTTGCCTGGCCGAACAGCGCTGCGGGATTCGTGCTGGAGGAGTCCAGTGGGCCCAGCTCCACGCTGTGGCAGGCCGTGGGTCGGACTCCCATCGAGCAAGACAATCAGTTCGCGGTCACAGTTGACGCGTCGGCGGGCAACCGGTTTTTCCGTCTGCGTCTGCCCCTGTTCACGACGATCGAGGAAACCTCGCCAGTCAACGGCGAAACGGGTGTGGCGGTGATTCGCGAGACCATCGTGCGGTTCACG
>JBDTOW010000101.1:0-8871 GCA_039933075.1 Verrucomicrobiota bacterium
CCCCAGGAACATTTTGCCCCGCTCCCAGAAATCGGACGGAGTAATTTGTTCCCAGCACCAAATTCCAGAGCTTTCCCCAGCGGGTTTCTTCATCCAGGTGGGTAAAAGAAAGGTCCGTGATTGGCAGCGAAGAAAAGGCACGCACTTGGGCGAACAAAATTGGAATCTCGTAGGCGGCGTTGAGGATCAGATGGATCTGCGACTGAGGCAGCAGACTGAGCTGCTTGGCCAAATGGTCAATCGCTGTCGGATCGCTCCAATCCACACCGGGAAGGTCAACAAAAACGATCTCGGTGTCCGGCAATGGATCACCAACAGGCCAGGTCCGATGCACGGGAACCGTTAAGATCTCTCCAAACACGCTCAACATCTCCGCGGTGTTGGCCGTGCGGCCATCCAGCCGCCAAACCGAAGCCGAACGACCCTCCACCAGGACGGATTGCGTGAGCCACTTGCAGAGGACAGTGGTCTTGCCCACCCCCGGAGCACCCACCAAAACATGCAAACGGGAAGCGGCCCCGGATGGCGGTGGAGTTTTTTCCTGCCACAAATCTGAAAGGACCGCGCGCATCAATGAAAATTCTTCGGCCAATGACTCCGGCGGATTTTCCCCGTGGCGATTTTGTAATTTCTCGACCACTTTCTGCGCGTGGAGAGGCAAAATCCCCGTCTGCTCCAATACCGAACCGCATCGCCACCTCCCGGCGGTGTTTGGATCATATTTATCTAAATTTTCAAATGAGGTATTCGCGGGACTGACCGCCGTGCCAATGATGGGAAGGTGCTGTTTGAGTTCGGCGATTTCACGGCGCAGTTCGAGAAAGGAATCGTCGGTGGCGGTCTGGCTCTCCGGCAAACATGCCAACACCTCAATTTGCGGCTTTTGCCACCAGCGGGAGAAGCCTGTCGATAGCTGACGCACGTTCAGCACCATCGCCTCCGGTCCTAGCTGATCGCGGATTTGCGCAACGGCATCCGCTGCCGACTTGGCTGTGAAGGTCAAAACTTTCATGGGAGGAAACTTAAGTTATGGCTTTTCCTCGGCCAATGGACGCGTTCAAATTAGCTTGCCAGACAAGGGATCACCGCGGCGTTTTCGATTTCCATCCGGGCCGGGATCTCCGAATACGACAGCACCGCAAGATCGGCGAAAGTCGTTTCGAAAAAGCGGCGAAATGCCAGCCGGATCTGTGGCGAACAAAGCACGACGGGCGGATGTCCCGCTGAAAGCATTTGCTGAACATACTTCGAGAGAGTCTCCATTACGTGTCGGGCGAGTCCTGGCTCCATCACCAACGCGATGTCGGTGGGCGTTTGGCGGACGCCATTGGCAATCTGCTGTTCGAGCTTCGGATCCAGCGTGATCGCCCGGAGATTGCCGGTTTCCGTCTGATATGCTTTCGTGATCTGTGCACCCAGCGCCCGACGAGCGTGTTCGGACAGTTCGTCAGGGTTTTTCGTCACCGTGGCATAGTCGCTGACCTTTTCCAGGATTCCCGCCAGGTTGCGAATGGAGATGCCTTCGGCGAGAAGATTCTGCAGAATTCGCTGCACCTGGCCCACGGTCAACTGGGCCGGGATCAATTCATTCACGACCGTCGGATTCGTTTGTTTGAGGTTGTCCAAAAGCATTTGGACATCCTGACGGCTGAGAATTTCGTGGCAGTTGCGCTTAATCGTCTCTGACAAGTGGGTCACGAGAACGGACGCCGCATCAACCACGGTGAAGCCGGCTACTTCCGCGTTCTTACGTTCCACGTCAGTAATCCAGATTGCCGGTAGCTGGAACACAGGTTCCACCGTGGGGACGCCTTTGAGCGTAACCCGGCTATTCGTCGCATTCATCGCCAGCCAATAACCAGGCATGAGTTCACCGTGAGAGAGAGGATTGCCTTTGAGCAAGAACCGATATTCGTTCGCGCCAAGCTGCAGGTTATCGCGCAGACGAATGGGGGGGATAACTACGCCCATTTCCGGGGCGAAAGCTCGGCGAACCCCGGTGACTCGTTCGAGCAGGTCGCCCCCCTTGCGGGTGTCTGCCAGGCTGACCAAACCGTACCCGAGCTCGATCTGAAGTGAATCGAGTGTGAGCAGACTCTCGAGCTTCTCGGCTGTCAGTCCGCCTGCGCTGCCCGCGGAAGTTTGACCAGCAGATTTGGCATCCGAGGAATGACCTGGCGCGTTACCCGAACCAGAGATGGCATGGCCTGCGACGAGAGGAGGGACGCCATTCTTTTTGAGTGTGTACGCCACCCCTCCCGACGCAGCGGCCAGGATCAGAAAAGGCATCATCGGCAATCCAGGAACGATTGCCATGACTCCAAGCATGACTGCCAGAACCGCCAGGGCCCTCGGAAAAAGGAGCAACTGCCTTCCCAGTTCCTGACCCAAATTGTTTTTGACCGCGGCTCGTGTAACGAGAATGCCGGCGGCTGTTGATGTGATCAGCGCGGGTAGCTGTGAAACCAGCCCGTCGCCGATCGAAAGCAGCGTGTAAAGTTGGAGTGAGTCGCCAATGCTTTTCCCCTTCTGAGCGATGCCAATGGCGAAACCGCCGAGAATATTGATCAAGGTGATTAAGATAGCGGCAATCGCGTCGCCGCGAACGAACTTGCTGGCGCCATCCATCGCTCCATAGAAGTCCGCTTCCTGCTCCACCGCGCGGCGCCGCACGCGTGCTTCATCCTCCTTTATCATGCCGGCATTCAATTCGGCGTCGATGGCCATCTGTTTGCCAGGCATGGCGTCCAACGTGAAACGGGCAGCCACTTCGGCGATTCGGCCGGCGCCTTTCGTGATTACGACGAAGTTAATAAGGACGAGAATCAGGAAGATGACAAGACCGACGACGTAATTGCCGCGCACGACGAAATTCCCAAAAGACTCAATGATATGCCCGGCGTAGCCATCAAGCAGAATCAGGCGCGTAGAAGCCACATTCAATGCCAGTCGAAAAAGAGTGATAAACAGGAGCAGCGAAGGAAACCCGGTAAAATCAGCCGGTTCCTTTATGTAAAAAATGACGAGCAGGATGAGAAGCGAACTAGCGATGCTAACGGCCAGCAGGATATCGAGGATAAATGGTGGAACCGGAAGGATCAGCAGAAGGATCGTGCCGAACACCGCGGCGATTAACCATAAGTCCCCATGGAGAAAGAGCTTGCCGAAGTTCGAAGTTCCAGATGGCATCCTGAGATTTAAGCGCGATTTTGTTCCACGTAATACCGATAGCGGTTCGTCCGATAGACCCACGCGAGCACTTCGGCCACCGCTGCATAGAGCTGAGCAGGTATCTCGCCACCGACCCTTCCGTATCGGAACATCATGCGGGCCAGCGGCTTATTTTCAATTATTGGCACTTGATGCTGTTTGGCCATCTCGCGAATTCGTTGGGCGTTGAACCGTGCCCCTTTGGCAACGATCTTGGGGGCTTTCATCGTTTTGGGATCGTAACGTAAAGCGAGCGCCAAGTGGGTAGGGTTCGTAATAACCACGTCAGCTTTCGACACGTCCAGCAACATCTGTTGTTGAGTTTTCGCCCGGCGGCGGCGTCTCTGTTGTGCCTTGACCGCGGCGTTGGCTTCCGTGTTCTTTGACTCCTCTTTGACTTCCTGTTTGGTCATCATGAGGTCCTGGCTGGTCTTCCAGAACTGGTAGGCGTAATCCATTGCGGCGATCACCGCCATCACCAACGTGACGCGAAGGATGATTTTTAGAGAAGCCTGAGCCAGGAATTCGGCAATTCTGCCCGCACCGACTGTGCTGTAGAAAATCGGATCGCTTAGCACGGACTTCACTTCCCCATAGGACAACATGATGATTGCCGAAAGCTTGAGAACCGCCATCGCTGTGGGAGCAGCCGCTTTCATCGACACCAGTTTCTTGAAGCCGTTAGCCGGGTTGACTCGCCCCCAATCCGCCGTCAAGGCTTCGGAGGCCGTCTGAAATCGACTTTGAATCCCGCCGGCAAGCAACCCTCCCAGCATTGCCGCCAGCAGCACTGGCCAAACGCATTTCACCACGACGAGCACAGCATTGACGAACTGGCTCTGCATGGCGCTGGCCGTGACGGGAAACTCATGCAGATGCCCCAGTGTCGCGCTCAGTGTCAGACCGAGTTGATGCCAGATCTCGTGGCCCGTGAGCATCAGAGCCAGCATTGCCGCCGCGAGAACAAAGACGGTCTGCACCTCGGCGCTTCGAGGAAACTGCCCTTTCTTTAAGGCTTCTTCGAGCTTACGTGGTGTCGCTTGCTCCGTCTTTTCGCCAATATGTTCGCTCATGGTTCGGTCCTACTCATTTAGCCGGGACCGAGCAGTTGCGCGATGCGCAGAACGTCCTCCGGAAGGCGCCGCGCGTAATTCAGAATGTGCTGCGCCATAAGGTTCAGGGTCAGGCCGAACACGAGTAACCCCGCGAGGGAGCGTGCCGCAAAGTTCTCCGCGAAGACATTCATCTGTGGCACCGCCCGGCTTAGCACAGAAAAAATCAAAGTGATGATAAATGAAATCGCTATCATCGGGGCAGCCATTTGTAGCGCTACCAGAAAAAGATTGCTGGTGCGCGAAACAATATCCTGAAACAAGGCTTCACGCATTTGCACACCCCCCACCGGCAAAAACGAGTAGCTTCGTTGGAAGCCAACCAGGAGCGCATGATGCATGTCCAGGCTCAGGAAGATCATTGCCGCGAGATAGTAGAGAATCATTCCCGGAGATTGCGTCTGCGTATTGCTAAACGGATTAAGCTGCGACGCCAGGTTAAGGCCCATCTCCGAAGTCACCAGGTTGCCCGCGGCATCGACAATGAAAAACAGGATCCGGCTCACAAACCCCATCAACAAGCCGACAGTTACCTCGGCCAGCAACCAAGTGACCAGACTGCCGAATGTCAGATGGCTGACCAAAATCGGTGGCAGCGTTGGAGCCACCAGAAAAGCAACCAGCGCACCCAATCCGACGCGCAGTCGCATAGGAAAATTCGGTGCGGTGAAAAGGGGAAACACAGCCAGCAGTGCGCTCACCCGAACGAACACTAACAGCCAGTTTGTGTAATCGATTGTAAGCATGCGTGTGACGATTCAGATTTGCGCGGGACACTCAGAGCGGGGTGTTAGCGCGGCTACTCCCAACCGGCCTTGGATCGCCGGTTTCCCTTTCACTGCACCATTTGCGGTATCTTCTGAATCACGGCGGTGGTGAATTCCATCACGGACCGGAGCATCCACGGCATAAGCAAAACCAGGAGCGCGACTACTCCCAGCGCTTTCGGCACGAAGGTCAGCGTTTGTTCATGGATCGAGGTGACCGCCTGGAACAGGCTGATCGCGAGTCCAATGACCATTGCCGTCAACAGACACGGCGCGGCCAGTGTCACGGCCTGGAACATCATCGTCTTGAGCAGCTCCGCCGCAAATTCAGGATTCATATCAAAAGCCGAAACTTTGGACCAGCGACCGGATCACCAGGCCCCATCCATCGACCAGAACAAACAGAAGAATCTTCAGTGGAAGCGAAACCGTCATCGGCGGCATCATCATCATCCCAAGGCTCATCAATACGGTGGCGACGACAAGGTCGATGAGGATGAATGGCACGAACAAGAGAAAACCCATTTGAAATGCGGTTCGCAATTCGCTGACGATGAATCCCGGAATGACCACTTTAAGCGGCAACTCCTCTGGAGCTGTAGGGCCAAGTTTTGCCAAAGCGACGAACAATTCCACATCCTTCGGCCGCGCTTGTCTCAACATAAAGGTGCGGATATGTTTGGAGGCCTGTTCCAACGCCTGGTCCCCCCCGATCTGTTTGTCGGTGTACGGCTGAAGTGCGTCGCGATGAATATTCTCCCACACCGGCGACATGATAAAATAGGTCAAGAAAAGCGAGAGCCCGATGATAACCTGGTTGGAGGGAGTGCCGGGAAGCGAGAGGGCGGTCCGGACGAACGAAAGGACAATCACGATCCGGGTGAAACAGGTCATCAATAAGAGGATTGACGGCGCCAGCGTGAGCAGAGTGATCGCGAACAAAATCTTGATAGCGGAATCGGCCTCCTGCGGCTGCGTCGCCGACTCCAAACCGACGTTGATCCGAAACGGAGCCAGATTCCCGGTGCTGATAAACTGAGTGTTGGTTTGTGCGCATAATTCCGTGCCACCCAGCGCGACCAGGACGAGGCCAATCAGGATCAGGAGTCTCGGCGAGAACCAGAACGCGACCAACGACCCGCAGTCACTGGCTTTCATCGGTTTGCTCAATGAACCTGTAACATTCATTGAGCGATCGGTTGTTCTTGTCCGCTTACGATGCGTTCAAGGCTGGCGGCCCGGACCAAAACCCGTTGGAGTGTCTGCGCGAAGGGCGCGTTATCGGAAACGGTCAGTGGCTCGGCGGGAGGTTCGCAATCCGGTAAATGACTGATGAGCGTGACACTGGTGGGCGATGATGCGAGCAACATCCGCTGTTGCTCGTAACGCACCACATAAAGTCCGTGCCGATTGCCCAGCGGCCGGGTTTCCAGAACGCTAAGTCGGGGAGATCTCCCGCGGTGGCCGACCAGACGCTGCCAGTTTCGAAAGAGCCATACACCGCCCAGGAACAGCGCCAGGACAATCGCGAGCGCTCCCAAAACCCGAACAAATGAGAACCCGACATCGGGCAGAATCGAAGGAATCGGCGCAAGCGTCGTATTTTCCGCAAGTGCAACACTTGTCATGCAGAAGAGGGCGCTCAGAACGATTAAGCTTCGATGGCGAGCAGCAGCATTCATGGTTGGCTCCCGATGATCTCGGTGATTTTGATTCCGAACCGATCCTCCACGACCACCACTCCGCCACGGGCGACGAGTTTCTGGTTGACATAAATATCCACCGGCGCATCTGCGACCTTGTCCAGTTTGACAACGGAACCCACGCTGAGTTGCAGGAGGTCCTTCATCGACATGTGGCATGAGCCCAGTTCCACTGATAGCTTGATCGGGACATCCAGCAGAACGCTCAGGTTGGGGGGATTATTCAAAGTCGAACTCATAAAATTCAAAAGACGTCATCTAGCTTTTCAGGACTTGCGTCAGTTCAACAGCCCAGTTGCCGCCGCGAGTGCCCAGACAGCCGACAAATTTTGGCAGCTTGGCCAACCGCAACCGAACCTGTTCCGCAAATTTGGCCGGCAATGGGAGCACATCTCCTATTTTGAGCTGCGCAAGCTGTCTCGCCGTGACTTCGATCTCGGACCATTCCGCAGTCACCGGGATCGCGACGTCGTCGAGCAGCGAATTCCATCGAACCGGGGCCGTAGCCGGCGTCGAGGCTGATTTGTCACTGGTATCCAGGAGCGTGTTCAGCTTCAGAACCAGCGGCTCGAGTGTGTAGTAAGGAATGGCGATCTGCATCATGTCGACGCAATCACCCACTCGCGCTTCCATCGCCAGAATAAACATCAAGGTGTCGTGGGGCGAAGTTTGGAGAAACCGCCCGTTGGTCTCATGCCCCAGGAGGGTGGCCTTCAAATTCATCAGACTCGTCCAATGATTGCACCACTCGCCCAGAATCATCTGGATGGCCTGGTCAAGCAGCCCGACTTCAATTTCGCTCAATTCACGCGCAGCATTGACGGAAAGCGCCGGACCACCCAGCAGTCGATCGACAATGGTCAGGCCAAGTCGCTGTGGAATGTCGAGGAGACAAATGCCCCGCAGTGGTTCAACTTTGAACATCGTCAAGTGCGTCGGGTTCGCCAAACCTTCTGTGAATTTTTGAAAGCGCAAGGTATGGAGTTTTGACATTTCCAATCCAAACTCCAGGCGCAGGTAGATCGAGAGACGCGCCGCCAGGGACCGAATAAAGTCCTCATATCGGAGCCGCAACTTCCGGAGGTCATTCGCCGAAAGAAAGGCGGGTTGCCGAAAGTCATAAGCCTCGATTTTGTCAGGCTGTTTCGTGTCCTTTTCGGACGCTGGATTGGAAACGGCGGGATCCGGGTCCGCGACCTCGGACAACAGCCGGTCCACATCCGTTGGAGAAAGGATTTCCTGGGGCGGAGGCGTCGGATTGGAAGTGGAAGGTTCCATGGGACTCACCGGATTTACTGAACCGCAAAATCAGTAAGATAAATCTCCTGGACGAGTCCGTTGCCCAAAGCGGTGTTGAACACAGACAACAATTCGCTGCGAATCAGATTTCGGGCTCCGGCCTTTTCGAGATCGCTGATGCTCTTCGCGCAAAGAATATTCGAAGCCAGATCGCGAATCTGATCGTCGCTCCGCTTGATCTTTCCTTCGAAGTCCGGTCCGGTCCCGACCAATGTCAAGCCCGCCACAATGTACCGCGTTCCCTGGGAACCCGCGACATTCACCATAATGTTCTTGCTCAGTGGAACCCGAACCTTGCCGGTGGCGTCGTGCGCTTCCTTGGCTCCCTGTCCTTCGCCGCCTTTGCCGGGTTCATCCTTGGCCTCGGATTGGATCGGACTTGCAGCTTTCTGCAGCTTAGGGACCAAAACGAACGCGGTTGTCGCGTACGCCAGCACAGGCATAACGACCACCGTGACAATCAAAGGAAGCCACGATTTCAACCCGCCCGGGGCGGCACTGATCTGCGCTACCCCATTGGCGGAAGCGCCAGCTTCACTTTTTGCTGGATCTCCACCAGTTTTAGAAGGCTCAGCCATATTAGGATTGGTTAGATTAGCGTTTTAGGTTAATCACGTCCTGCAACATTTCGTCGCTGGTCGTGATAATCTTGGCACTCGCCTGGAAGGATCTTTGGGTCGTAATTAGATTGGCAAATTCGCCGGCCAGATCGATATTGGATAATTCTAATGTGCCCGCCTCGATGGTTCCCAAACCATTGGCCGCCCCCGGAACACCGGG
>JBDTOW010000102.1:0-8843 GCA_039933075.1 Verrucomicrobiota bacterium
GAGTGCAGGGCGGTCTGAATTATGGATGGCGTCGGTGTTGCCGGCCAACAGGTTGTTTTGGAGAGAAATCAGGTGATTGAAGAAATCGGCGCCGACGCGGTTATCCGAGATCAATCCAGAAGGCCCGGCGTTCGAGTTATTTGCGCCTAGAGCGCGCGCGGTCAGAGTGGTGCCCTGAGCGATCTCGCTTTCGGCGAGACTCGTGTTGCCCTGGTAGCTTACCGCCGTGACCTGACCAGCCGCATTTTCAGTGGCTACGAACGGGACTTGATCGCTGCTCGTGCCACCGAACAGATAATCTCCGCGGCTGCTGGAATTGGACAATTGAACCGCATGCTGGATCATCTGATTGACTTGCTTCGCGTAGATTTTGAGTTCCTCCGGGGACTTGGTGCCGTCGGCCAGGGTGGCAATTTCGCTGGCGCGATCTGAGATCTTCTTCAGGTCTTTGATGACGCCGTAAGTAGCGTTGGCCTGATCCTGCAAGTTCGTGATATTGCGGTTGTACTGGTCGAGCGCCTTGGACTCCGTCTGGAGGTCAAGGACGCGCCGCACGGAAGCCGGATCGTCTTCGGGGAATTGTATTCGTTGGCCGGTAGCGGCCTGATTTTGCAAACGATTCTGGCGCGAAGCCAGGTCGCCGAGTTGGGTGACCAGCGAGTTCGGAAAGGTATTGGCTGTAACGCGCATATTAGATCAGAATGAAAGTTGAGGATTGAACGTTGAGTGCGGGACAAGCCGGCTCTTTCGCGCGCCGCACACAACCGATGAATCTAAAACAGCAGTTCATGTTTATCGTTTCAGGCTGAGCACGGTGTCGAACATTTCGTCAATGGTCGTGACAATGCGGGCCGAGGCCGTGAACGCCTTTTGGAACTTGGTCAATTCGGTCATCTCCTCGTCCAACGACACACCGCTGACCGAGTCGCGTTGCCGCATGAGCAATCCCTGGACAGCGTTTTGGGTGCCCAAATCATCGTTAGTGGTCGATAACTTCTCCCCCAAGGACGCCACCAGTTGTCCATAGCTCGCGCTGAAGGTCTGGTTACCCAATCCTGAAAACTGCTGGTTGGCCAAGGCCGCCAGTTTGTTCGCGACTTGATTGTCGCCGACCGCTCCGGCAACGCCGGCAGCCTGCACCAAGGCGGGATTATTCATCAGGTCGCCGTTGACTTTCATCGTCGCGGCATCGGTTCCGGTAAAGAAATCTGCGCCAGTGGAGCCGGTGAGACCGAAGCCGGAACTGTGCAACAGGTTTACCTCACTAATCAACGACGAAGCAACCCGGTCGAGACTGGACCGCAGCGAAGCGACGGCGCCGTCACGTGCATCAATCGTCCCCTGCGCCGAGCCGCTCGTCAATGTGAGCGGTGTCTGAGCAGTCCGGGTGCGAACGAGCAATTGTCCGCCACCGGCATCGTACGTCTCCAAATTGTCCACCACCTGTTTTCCCGCGATGATGCTCGCCCCACCAATCGAGACATCGAAGGAGCCATCGTCGCCAATAGCGGTCTCGATGTTCACCAGTTTTGCCAGCTCTTCGACTTTTTGCTGGCGCGCATCCCGCAGGTCATTTGCCACTCCGGTGGATCCGTTCTCTGAATTTGTGATCCCGTCGTTCAGATGAGCGATTTGCTCCATCAGTTTATTGGCTGAACCGATATCCGTCTGGAGCGAATTGTTGAGGTCGGAGTGAAGAGCGGACAGGCGCTGATCGACTTGATTGAACTGGCCAGCCAGACTCTGGGCTTTCACGAGCAACGACTGCCGCTGTTCGGGCGAGGTCGGACTAGTTGCGACATCTTGAAAGCCGGCGAAGAGGTCGGAGAGACCTTGCGCGATTCCAGGTTGGCCACTGATGCCCGTGACCGCAGACTTGCTATCAATCTGCTGGCCGAGGTTGGCCTGGGCGTACTGGAGGGCGGTCTGCCGGGATTCAAGGAAGGCAGTCACGCTGACCTCTGTCTGTATTTGCCGGTCCACGAGTCCGCTGCGCAATTGTTGAATGGACACCACATCGGCGCCGTTTCCCTGCGGGCCGACAGAGGTTGGCACAGTAGACGACGTTTGAATGGAAATGCGCTGGCGAGAGTAGGCAGGGTTGTTGACATTGGCCAGGTTGTGGCCTGTCACTTCAATGCCCTCCTGCTGCGTTTGCAGCGAGCGTTTAGCAAGATTCAATGTGCCGAAAAGTCCGAGCATAATTTAGCTTTGAAGTGGCCGGTTGTGCGCGTCGAATTTCAATGACAACGCGGACGAGTTCATCATCGTTTCCCGAATCCATCACCCGACTGCTTCGTACATTGCACGATTCGGGAGGCCCTGTGTGGAAACGGTGCCCGCTGGGTTATACATCGTCAGTTTTTCGGACGGGATGAGTGTCGCAATGAAGCGCTGCATTAGATCAACCGAGCGGCTCAGCAACAAATGGTTCTGGCGGGCGCGTTGCTGCACGCGCATCAATAACTCGTTATTTTCTTCGACGAGGGCGCGCACCAGGGGCCGATAATCTTCCGGTAACAGCGGGATTAGATCCGTGCAGGTGATATCATCCGGCCGGCACAACGTCCGAGCCAGTTCGCCGATCCGATGTTGGCGATGCTGACGCGCGCTCTGAATCGAGGCGCTTTGGGCGTTAATCGCGCTCACCGTTTGCAGCATTTCGTCGGCGGCCCGGATCACCACCAGTTCCTGTTGGCGGTCTAACAAGCCGAGCATTTCGCCGTAATGCTGGAGTTCTTCGCGGAGGGCTTCAATGAAGCGCTTAAGTTCTTCGATCATGTTCAAGTTTTAAGTTTGGGTTTCTCTCCAGGGGATATTGCCGATGCCGAGTCTTTGATCAGAAGCTGGCGACCGAGTTGTTTTTCGAGGTTGCCGGCCAGGCCGAAACCTCCCGACTTGCTGATGGAATCGGCGAGTTGGGCAGTGCTGAGGTCTTGATAAATACTGTTCACCGAGGAATTCCCGCCGTAGCGCGATGGAATTACAGTTTTCTGGGCGTCGTGCAAAATCTGGCGCAACAGCAACGCTTCGAATTGCCGGCTTACCTCATGCACTTTTTGATTCTCGGAAAGCTTTGGATTCTGCGCGAGGTGGTCCAGTGGTAGCTCGCTTGCCTGAACTCCCTTTTCGATCGAAGGAATTTGCATTTTATTGAGGGATTAGCTCGGCCTGAAGAGCGCCTGCCTGCTTCATTGCCTGGAAAATCGTGATCATGTCACGCGGGGTCACACCGAGCGCATTCAGGGTCGATGCGACTTTTTCCACCGTTGGCAATTCCGGCAAGGCAACCATGGTTGTCTTCGGTTCGGTGACTTTGGTGTCGGTCCGCGGGGTGGTGACGGTAGTGCCAGTCTGGCTAAGGGGATTGGGCTGGGAAACCTCCAATGAGGACGCGATGGTAATCGTCAGGTTCCCGTGCGAAATAGCGCAGTTGGAGATCTTTACTCGCGAAGTGGCGACGATTGTGCCAGTTCGCTCATTGATTATGATCCGGGCGGGGGTGTCCGGCATCACTTCGATCGCTTCGAGCCGCGCGATAAAGTCGACCGGCGGACCTTCGAGCCCCTCAGGAATTCGAACTCGGATCGAGCTTCGGTCGAGCGCCTGCGAACTGCCCGGGAATTTCAGGTTGATGGCCGACGAAATCAAAGAGGCCGAGGTGAAATCCGGTTCGCGTAACAGAAGTTCCAATGAGTTGTCGCGAACGATCGTTGCGGGAATCTCTTTCACCACGGTCGCGCCGTTCACGATCTGCGCGACGGTGGGATGGTTTTTCTGAACGCTCGCGCCGCCGCCGCCGCCCGTTCCCGCAGTGAATCCGCCAACCGACAACGGTCCCTGCGCCAGCGCATAAACCTTTCTGTCAGCACCGACCAAAGGAGTCTGGAGCAGAATCGCCCCATTTAGGCTTTTCGCGTCACCCATCGAGGAAACGGTCACATCGATTGCGCTTCCCGCTTTGGCGAACGCCGGTATCTTTGCGGTGATGGTTACGACCGCCACATTCTTCGAAGAAATCGTCGCCGGAGGAACGGTGATGCCATGTTCCTGGAGCATGTTGGCAACCGATTGCACGGTGTAAACGGGATCTTTGTCTCCATCTCCGGCCAGGCCAGTTACCAGGCCGAGGCCAACGAGCTGGTTTTCGTCCGCACCGGCGATCGTCATTAGATCCTTGATTCGCACTCCGGCTGCCGACAACGTCGTTGCGATGCTGAGTAAACCAACGATGATGAACTGAAGGTGAAGATGGCGCATTGGATTAATTAAAATGGCGTAACCTTGTCCCAAATCCGAGTAAACCAGCCTTTTCGCTGAGTGCTGGTTATGCTGCCTTTGGAAACGAAAGTGATCGTAGCATCCGCGACATTGTAGCTGAAAAGAGTGTTGTTGGGGGCAATGTCTTCCGGCCGCACGATCCCCCGCAACACGATGTCCTGGGTTTCCCCGCTGAAAGCCGAACGGCGCGTGCCTTCGATTACCAGATTACGATTCGGCAATTTATCGATAACCCGGACGGCGATCTTCGCGACAATCTTCTCGGAATTGTTGATCTGGCCGCCGCCATTAAAATCGTTCTTGGAAGAATATTTAATTGCGGGCATCGTGCCGCCCTTGGTCAACAGGCTGCTGGCCAGCGGGCTGTACAAGAAGGTGCTAATACTGGCATCGAGACCTGCTGTCTTGGAGGTCTTCGTGGTGTTGTCCTTGGACGTCGAACTGGTCTCCTGCACGATGATGGTCAGAATGTCACCCACGCCGCGCGCGCGTTTGTCACCAATCACGGACCGTGAGGCGTCGTCCCGCCAAAGCAACTCGGCGGACAGCCGGATTGGGTGTGAGAGACTCACGAGCGCCACAAGCGCAGCCATTCTACAGAGCGATGAGAATTGTTTGTTCATTTTGCACCTTTCCACGCAGTTCACGTCTCGATTGGATGTTGCGCACCCGCACCATTTGCCCGAGCAGACCATCTTCCAAAACTTCCACGCGAAACGAAACGGACAGAGCGCCATCCTGCACAATTGCTTCCATCAGTTCGCCGCGCCGAATCAATGGCCGGGAGCGGACGGAACGGGCTGCTACCGGCGCCCCTTCTTGAACGTTTTCGGTGAGTTCCAGGAAGGAAATATTCGAGGCTGGCGCGCTCAGCATATCACGCAGGGTCAACACATCGCGCCTCTCGCGGGTAAGCTCAGACTCCATCAGCGGCTGCCCGCGCTTGAGCGCGGAACGAGCAACCCACACCTCGCGCCAGACTCGAGCCTGGAGGGAGAGCTGCCAGCTTCCCAGACTCTCCCGGCCGTGGCGGAGCTCGAACCGAATATACAAATTGGGCACGATGCCGTTGGCGGGAAAATCAAGAATGTTCAGAACGACTGGCTCATCCGGAATGGCAACCGTCGTCCACGGGCGCATCAACCGCAGCTCAAGTTCACCCTTATCGCGGACCTGATCCCGTTGCAACACGGCGGTCAATAATTGTTTAATTTCGGTCTCCTCAAGCGGACGGCTACGGCGCGCGACCCGAACCCGCTCGGCACCCGACCAATTCGTCGTCACCAGGGTGGGGCTGAATCTCTGTACTGCTTCATTGATTTGTCCACGAGTCAACAAGATGGGTTGACCGAAAGGCGGGGCATCCGCCAAACGAACCGAAGGCAGGGCCGCCGCTGAATTGGTGCCTAAAAGCTGGTGAAGGAAGATTCCTTCGCTATCCACCTCGGCATTCGTCCGGAGTAAAAACGTTGAAGATTCGTCAGCAGAGCAAGACAGGAGGAAGCCTGCGCTCAGGCGGGTCAAGAAAAGCCATATAACACAGCAGCTCAGAAATCTCACACGCCCCGCAAAAGGGGCTATGAGGCAAGCCGGACAGCTCTTGAAAAATGTGAGAGAAGACTTCACGTTTAACGGCGCAGGTTGTTGGCGAGTTGCATCATTTCATCAGCAGCTTGAACGGCCTTGGAGTTCACTTCATAAGCTCGCTGGGCAACGATCATATTGACCATTTCTTCGACCACTTTGACGTTGGACATTTCCAGATAGCCTTGCTGGATTGAGCCAAAGCCATTTTCATCCGGGTTGCCGGCAATCGCGCTTCCAGAGGCACTTGTTTCCTTGTAAAGGTTTTTACCCATGCTATCCAGGCCACCCGGGTTGGCGAACCGATAGAGTTGGAGCTTCCCGAGGCTCTGAGTCCCACTCGGACCGGAGGCGCTCACGTCGCCACTCGAGGAGACAGTGAGGTGCTCAGTGTTTTGAGGGATCGCGCCAATCCCGCCCAGCAGCGGATACCCTTCGCTGGTGGTGAGTCGCCCATCCGACGCTAGTTTGAAAGCCCCGTCGCGAGAATAAGCTTCGCCGCTCTGTAATTGGATCTTGAAAAACCCGTCTCCTTGAATCGCCAAATCCTTCTCCTCGCCGGTAGCGGTCAGTTCGCCGGTGGTAAAGATCTTGGCGGTGGCGGCGAGTTGAGCGCCATGACCGATTTGCAGGCTGGTAGGGACCACATTCCCGCCGCCCTGCTCCGCGCCGGCTGTGCGGGTGGTTTGATACAATAAGTCCTGAAATTCGTTTTTGGTCTTTTTAAAGCCAGTCGTATTAACGTTGGCGAGGTTGTTGGAAATGACGTCAAGGTTCAATTGCTGGGCTTGCATGCCGGCTGCCGAAGAATAGAGTGCGCGTATCATAAAAAATGAACTTAATTAGTAGTACCCAATTCGCTGATCGTTTTCCCCATGCGGTCGTCCTGCATTTGGATAACGTGCTGGTTGGCTTCGTACTGTCTCATTGCCGAAATGAGGTTTACCATCTCCGCGGTTGCGGAGGTGTTGGCGTTCTCCAGGAATCCGGAGCGGAGATTGATGCTCGGCACTTCGGCCGTCTGTAAATTGGTGTTGCTCGCGAGGAACAAACCGCCGCCGATTGAGGTCAGCAGGCTCGGATCGTTGAAATCGACGACTTTGATTTTACCTTTTGCATCAGCGCCTTGATTGAATTCGCCTGTTTGCGATATTGAAATAGGTCCGCCTTGATTCATATCGAGTTGGATGGGCCCCGACTCACCAAGCACGAGATAACCCTGTTTTGTGGCCAGTTGCCCCTGCGCGTTCGGCTGAAACTCGCCATCGCGAGTGTAGGCCGTCGCGCCGTTGGGAAGCTGGATTTCAAAGAATCCCCGCCCTTCGATCGCGACATCCGTTTCCACACCCGTGCGCTTCATTTCACCCGTGCCGAAATTCGTCGCAACGGTCGCTACCGGAATAGTGAAATGCGCCAGTGAACCACTTGGGTGAGCAGCCGTGGGAGGCATCAATCCGGCCTGGATGGAAGCAAACGAAAGCTCTTGCCTCTTAAAACCGGGGATCGAACTGGATGAGAGATTTTCAGCGATGGATTCTTGCCAACGGGAATTCGCGTTCAGGGCGGCTGCAGCTTGGAAAAGGCTAACATTCATTGCAAACGCTCTCAAGCAGTGGCTGTGCCATCACCGGAATCATGCGGTTTCACGGCATATTAACGAAACTCTGCTCTCGAAGGTGACCATTGCTGCCAGGCCAGATTTATCCTGGGATGCACATTTTGCCCTTCGGGGGGAACCAGCGATAGAACGTGGGAACAGACAAGCAAACGGAGCCACTCGCTGAGTGAATCTCGCCTTGTTAGTAAAGACAATCGAGCTCGATGACCTGACCGCACACACACTGGATTCGTATCTGGGTCACGCGATCTCCATTTCGCTGAAGTGTCACGGTCGGTTTGGTGCCGGCTACGGCTGAATGATGGGGGTGGTTGGCAGTTGGCTGATCGACAAGTGAAGCCGACAGCGGAGAAAAAGGCTGATCGGTGGAACCCAATGAATCGGCCGGTCGAGGAGATTCGGAAGCAGTCGCCTTCTTCGCGATCGAATCACTCGGAACCAGGCGCGTGAACTTCTCAGTCATATTGCAAAACTCAGTTCCGTTTCGAGTTATTGATCCGGAGCATGATCGTGACGCGACGATTGATCTCATCGGCCGGCGTTGTGCCTGTCATCGGCATCGTGTCACCGAACCCATGAAGCTCGCGCACTTGCTCGTCGCGGACACCGTGCTGGAGCAGCTTGCGGCGCGCGGCAAGGGCGCGGTCGACGGAGAGCTCCCAGGACCCATAGTCCTCACGAATCTGCGGGCGACCGCTCTCGGTGTGACCTTCCAGTTCCACGAGGAAGTTAGGATAGCGGGAAATCTCCCAGGCAACAGTCGAGAAGACCCAAATGCCGTAGGGGGTAAATTTGGCCGAGTTCGCTTCAAAAAGTGGTTTGCGTCCGCGATCAAAAAGGCTAATCCGAAGTCCATCTGGAGTCATCTCCAGCTTGAGGCTTTGGTTTTCCTCCAAGTCAGGAGTTTTCTCAATTGTCTTTTGCAGTTCTTCGTTAATCCGCCGCAACATGGCCAGTTCCACGGCAGATGCCGAATCGAAGTTGCCTTCATGCGACCTGACAGCCTGGGTCTCTTTATTCGGGATAATCCCGACGGAAGCTTTAGTAACCGAGGTGAACGGATGGTTGAACGCACGCTGCACGGCCTCACGGATTCGCTGGTCCTGCGAAGTAAGCCAAAGCACCAGGAAGAGCGCCATCATCGCGGTGACGAAATCCGCGTAAGCAACTTTCCATGCACCACCGCCTTTAGCACCCGCCATAGCGCACCCTTCTCGCAGCCGTTGCTTCTCTTAGTTCCATCGTCGTCGTGCCCGTTGGGGTTTACCGCCTATCCTTTAGGCTGCGCATTCAAACTCTTGAGCATTGCTTCCAATTCCTCCGCGCCAGGTTTCACATCCGATGTCAGAGCGCGGCGAGC
>JBDTOW010000103.1:0-8768 GCA_039933075.1 Verrucomicrobiota bacterium
TGGCGTTTCGGATTGATTTTCATGACCCCCATAAATGAGACTAATGACCGTCCGCGAAACCCCCGGAACCTTGTTCATGTTGGTGGAACTGATGGCGATGGATTGTGTGAGCGTGTACATCTCAACCTTATCGGTGGTGATCGTCGTGGCAGACGCAGCAGGCGTACCGGAACTCGCGGGAGCCGCCGCGACGATCTCCTGGTGGTAGCGGCGGGCGATGGTGATGGCCGACAACGTAATGTCGGATTCGGGAATCCCATTGGTGACTAGAAAACCCTCGATCTTGTCGGATGCCCGTTGCTCGGAAATTGGCGGACATTTAAGGAGCTGTCGAGCAAAGCTTTCATTCCGCGTGCGAGAACCTTGCGCGCCACTTATTTGACAAAGCGTTTGTGCCAGCCGCTTTTTCGCCTGTACGGACTTCCGCTTTTGACATCGGCCGTCGACTTCAGTATTTCGATGCTATGCAAATCTCTGGTTCGAGGCGCTCTCTTTTCCTGCGGTTGGTAATAATCACCTTTCTCGCCGATTGGGTTGTGATCTCGGCCCTCGCCGAACGGCCACTTCCCGAAGTGAAACGCTTGGAGACAAGTCCTGTCCTTCAGCACTTGAAACCGAATCCCATGGAGTCTCCGCCGCGCACACCGGCAGAGCAGACGGTGGCGCGGATGTATTTGCCGGAAGGTTTCCGCGCCGAGTTGGTCGCAGGGGAACCGGACTTGCATCAACCGGTCGCCTTCGCCTTTGACGAACGCGGGCGCATCTGGGTGGCGGAGGCTTACAGCTATCCGCAGAAACGGCCGGCTGGCCAGGGGCTAGACAAAATCGTCATTTTCGAAGACCGCGACGGCGATGGAAAGTTTGAGACCCGCAAGGTATTCGCCGAGGGGTTGAATCTTGTCTCCGGCCTGGAGGTCGGCTACGGCGGTGTGTGGATCGGCGCCGCGCCGGAACTGCTATTCATTCCGGATCGCAATCACGACGACGTCCCTGACGGCGCCCCGCAGATATTGCTCGATGGTTTTGGTTTCCAGGACACACACGAGTGCTTGAACAGTTTTCTGTGGGGACCGGATGGCTGGCTTTATGGCAATCAAGGCGTTTTCAACACCGCGCACATCGGCGCGCCCGGCGCGCCGGACGCGGAGCGCGTCGAGTTGCGCGCAGGCGTATGGCGGTATCATCCGGTGCGGCACGAGTTCGAAGTGTTCGCTCACGGCGGAAGCAACCAGTGGGGCCTGGACTACGACGAGCGTGGACAGCTCTTCATGACGCATTGCCGCAGTTACTGGGGCCGCGGCTGCACAACGCACGTGATTCAGGGCGGCCATTACTGGAACCAGGCCAACGCGAATTACTCTCCGTTTGTTATTGCCAATCCGCCCGCGGATTTCCCCGACTTCCGCAACTACCTCCTCGCGTCCGCACGGTACGATCACGGCGCCGGCGGCGCTGGCAAGCCCGGGAGCGACGCGATTTACGGTGGGCACTCGCATGTCGGCACGATGATTTACCTGGGGGATAATTGGCCGGACGAATTCCGCGGCCACCTTTTCACCCACAACCTCGGCGGTCACCAAATCAACCATCAAGTCAATAAACACCTCGGCTCCGGGTTCGAGACTGTGCACGCGGGCAGAGACCAGCTTTTTTGCAGTGATCCAAAATATGTCGCTATCGATCTGCAGTACGGTCCGGACGGCGCGGTTTATGTTATCGACTGGTATGACCGACAGCATTGTCACAACCCGAACACCGAGCAGTGGGACCGAAGCAACGGCCGGATCTATCGCATTCAATACGATGCGACCTACAAGCCGAAACAAGTGGACTTATCCATGTCAAACGATGCGCAACTGGTCGAACTGCTGCTTCACAAGAACGAGTGGTTCGGCCGCACTGCGCGGCGTTTGCTCCACGAACGCGCGCAGACCCGCGTCATCGATGCCGAGGCGAAAGTTGCGCTGATGGAGATGGCACAGCGGCACGCCGATCCGCTCCGTCGCTTGCGCGCGCTCTGGACGCTCCGCGCCATTGGTACATTCTCGGGCGACGATGCGAAGCGAGCGTTCCAGGACTCCAACGAATATGTCCGCGCTTGGGCTATCCAACTCCTCACCAACGACCAGGAGGTTTCTGCGGGAGTGCTGAGTGAGTTGGTTCGTCTCGCCAACACGGACTTGTCGCCCGTGGTGCGCCTGTACCTCGCGGCCGCAATCCAACATGTGTCCGAAGAGACTGCCTGGAAAGTGATCCAAGCATTAGCTCAACATGGGGACGATCGGGATGACCGAAACCTGCCGTTGCTCCTCTGGTTTGGTCTTGCGCAAAGAATGGCAACAGGCGATTTCACGCGTTTGGCCGAGAAGTCCCCCCAACCCAAACCGGTAGCAACCGAGGAAACGAGGCGGACAACGCAGGCCGCCAAAGATCGGCTTCCTCACCTCGGCACCGACGCTCTCAAATCCCAACTTGATCGCGCGTTTGCTGTCGCCGCGCGTACCCAGATTCCGCAGCTCGCCGATTATGTTTACTGGTATGCCGCCACGTTCGAGGGTGAGCCGTTGAACCGCGTCCTGGTCCAACTTGGCAAAGTCGAGGGCGAGACCGAGCGCCGGCGACTTGCTGGGATTGCGCTGGCGATGGACGCCCGCGCGAACGTCGCGATGCCCGCCGCCTGGAAACAGATTGCGCCGAAGCTCTACGCCAGCAAAGATCCACAGGTCCAGCGACAAGCCGAACGCCTTGCTGCCGTGTTTGGCGACGACTCGATGTTTCCGCGCTTGCGCGACACCCTGGCCAACGCGAGCGCCGACGCCGACTCGCGGAAACACGCTTTTGCCGTGCTCAGCCGGGCGCAGGACCAAGCCTCATTGCCCGTCTTCCTTCGACTGCTTGACGATCCGAAGCTGCGTTCGCCCACCATTAATTTGCTTGGCCGTTTCGATGCATCGGAAGTCCCCGAAGCGATGCTTAGCCGCTTCGAGAGATTTTCTTTCGAGGAACGATCGTCCGCGCTTAGCACCTTGACCAGCCGCCCGACCTTCGCCCTGCCGCTGTTGGACGCAGTTGCCGCCGGCCGCATCAAGCGCGAGCAACTCACCGCATTTCACATCCGCCAGCTTACTGAGCTTCACAACGCCGAAGTGGATGGGCGGGTCGCCGCGATCTGGGGCAAAATTCTGCAAACTCCGGCTGAAAAACAGGCGTTGATCGCGCGATTTGAGAAGGTCTTCAACGAAGCGCCGCTCTGGGCCTACGACGCGGGGGCCGGTCACAAACACTTCCAAACACTCTGCGTTCAATGCCACCGCCTCGGCGACGAAGGCGTGCGTCTTGGCCCTGAACTAACTGGCGCTGGCAAGAATGGCATCCGCTACTTCCTCGACAACATCATCGACCCGAACGCCGTCATTGGCGCGGACTTTCAGATGACCACCGTCGAGACGAAAAAGGGGGATGTGCTCACCGGTTTGATCGTCAACGAAACGCCGAGTGCCATCACCATCCGAGTCATCACAGGCGAGACCGTTGTAGCCAAGGCCGAAGTCGCCCAGCGCGCTATGAGCGAGAAATCGTTGATGCCCGAAGGTCTCCTCGAATCCCTCAAGGATCGCGAACAGATCGAATTGTTGAAATTTCTGACTGAGAACTAATTCTTTCCTTCACAGTCCATTCCGTCGAATTGAAAGCGTCGTCTAAAGGCGCGACTGGATGATCTCACCGGCAACTTCAAACCTTGGAAGCCGCGTCATCTGGCATGGCCGGCCAAATCGAAATAGGTCCGAAGGCCGAGACTCAATTGCCGGATACGGATCATTTCTTCTTGAAAATGTCCTGGAGGTTCTTGGTCGCCTTTTCAACCTTGTTAAGGGGATCTTTGCTCAGGTCCTTCACCGTGTCGGTTACTTGCTTGCTCAACTCGTTTATTGATCCCGCAACAGCAACGAGAACTCTTTTAGCGATCTCCTGGGCAACTTGCTCGGAAAGTTCTTTTGCCGTTACCCCTGCGGAATCCTTGCCGATGTCTTTCAAATCAATGTCGGGCAGCGCGACGGTGGAAGATTTCCCGCCGAGGAGTGACGTGCTCAAATTAATCTTCCCGCCGTTAATCACGAAGCTGCCGACTCGATACCTTTTCTCCGCCTTTGTGCTGCTCGATGGGGCATTCGTGTCACTGCCACTCGAACCCTGAATGTTCTCTAAAATCTTGCTCAGATTGTTGCCTGTGAGGTTTCCCTCGAACGTAATCTCGGGGGCTTGAATGTTGATTTCGTCGATGACGAGGGTGTCCGAGAAGACAGATTTCGGCTGCAGCGCCACTCGAATCTCGTGAACTTTGAACGACGATTCTGATTTATAACCGGACGGATTCCCAACGACCAGGTCGCTCACGGCTCCAAGGCCCGAAAAAGGAGAAAGGCTGACCTGCCGAAGCGTCACGGTCACCTTGGTGAGCGCCGGGCCAACGGTCTCGACGCGCTTTTTGACAATTGTATTGAGGGATAAATAGATCACGACCAGAAAGGCCACCAGCAACACCACGAGTAGAATGGAAACGTTGAAAGCAAGTTTTTTCATATCGCATTAAAGTTGCCCGGGAGATTCCGGTTTTCAAGTCAGTATTTCCCGAATCACGCGCCCATTGACATCGGTCAAACGATGTTCAATCCCGTTATAATAGAAACTCGCGGATGTGCGCATCCGCGCTCCGATGTATGCGTGACGTGCCCTGCCTTTTCGCAACGTCTGGAAACTTCTTCGTATCCGAGTTGAAAGCAATCGGGAATCAATCAACGCGTCAGCTTCTCCGGGGCCGGACACGCGGTGACAAACTTCAAGGCTTCGTCGATTAAGATTTCGCCGGTCATCTCGCCCAGACAGGTGCGTGTAACGTAGTCGTAGCGCTTGAAGCTCGACCAGTCCACCCTGGTCAGCATGTAACCAAAAGCATCATTGGTGAGTCCGAACAACAGATTGTGTTCGCCGCGCATTTTGCGTTTGAGATAGTAACCGATGTTCGGGAGTGCTTCGCCGGGGATCGTAACAATCTGTGCGTTGCCAATATTCAGCAGATTCATCTGCGTCGTTGCGTGGGCGGCATCTTTGTCCGGATATCCCAAGGGCGACGAAGCCATTATTGTCCGCAACAGCGGGGAATCGACGGGGAATGAAATCGTATTCGCGGCGCAGAAGAGTTTCGGATTTTTCTGTTCCGGCGCGGACGCGACGATCCGGATCGCTTCATCGGCGAGCAGATCGCCGATGCGCAAACACTCCGCCCACGTGCGAAAGTCTTTGCCCATCGGCCCGCGATTGTCCGCCGTGACCATGCCGCCCTGTGCGCTGTTAAGGAAGATTCCGGTTCCGCCGCCTTTTTCTTGGATGCGGTCATATAACGGACCGACGAGGTCGGGTGCAAGGATTCCCGCGTCGGCACCGAGCACTTCCGGATGAATGGCGTAGTTGACCAGTGTGGCGAACGGTTTTCCATTCGCACCGACGACCTGGATGACATCACACCGCGGGTCGTAGAGTTGCTCGGCGTAATAGTTGTAGGCGATTTTCCCTTTGGCTTCGCCGGTGGCGATCTTGAGGCTGGCGGTTTGCAGTTGAGCGACCGCTTCATTGACCGCCTCGGCCATGCGACTGCAAACGAGGTCTAGGTATTTGAGATCAGCAGCGAATCCGCCTTTGCCGTCCGGAAACCCGTAACAATCCGGCGCGCTGTGGGTATGAGTTGCGCCAATCAAAATGTTTTCGGGCACAATCCCTTTGACCTGTGCTCGCGCCTTGTTTCCCAGCACCGAGGGAAAGCCGAGAAAGTCGGCGCTCACAATCGCCACGCGCACGTCATTGTTCTCGAACACCAGCGCGCGAACCGTAAGGTCGCCCTCCTTCTGATTGACCGGATGCGAAGGCCCGACGCCGCCTGACACGGGCAACAGCGGGTCAGGCGTCACGATGCGCACCGCAATTCCGGCGCGGAATTCGGCGTGCAGTGAACGGGGGAAAAACGTCAGCCACATCAGGGCAAGAAACAGAATCTTTCGCATGAGCATACCTTTGTTCAGAGTTGTAATTGTGTTTTGCTGCGACAAACAGTTAACCCGCTTTAGAAAACAAACACAAATTCGTTCGCGTTTAGGATTGCGCGGCCGAAGGCCATCAACCCGTGTTCCGCCACAAGTTTTTCTCCTTGATCGAGTTCAGCTCGCGCGGGTTCGCGGCTGAAGGTTAACCAGAGCGCTCGGCGCGCTTCTTCAGCTTGGGAGCATTCTCATCGGAGCGAACCCGCTGGTCGGCGCCGATTTTGCAAATTGCATGATCGTTTTACGGTAGCTTGCATTTTAGCCAAGTCCTTTTTTTGAGGCAGACACAAGGCCGCTGGCAATACCTGCCGAGAGAGCCGTTTGAACTCGCGAAGGAGGAGATCCAGTTTGGCACACCTTTTGCAATTCTCGCTAGAAGGGCTGGAGCGCTATCGAAAGCGCGAATAAGTGGAGAGTTACACCTCAACGAAAACTTATCAACACCGGCGCGGGGACAAGTATTTTTTAAACGATGAAGATTTTTCGAAAGATCCGGTCAATTCGGCTCGTAATGATTCCCATGAACATTCGATTGCAGAACATGGGTTTTGGCGGCCAATGCTCTATGCGCCGCAATACGCAGGCGTCGTCCGGAAGCGGTCCGGCGACTCTGACCGGGTGCAGGATTTCCAAAAGAAAGATTGAGGTTATGAACAGCATACAACGACACACCGTGGCCAAGGCGCGAGATCGGTTCGCCGGCCGTTTGATAATAGCTGCTCTGGTTACAGCGCTACTTTTTTGCGGGACGGGCGCGGCTCGTTCTCAGACAGCTTTTATCACGAGCGCCACGCTGGGGACGACTCGCAACGATTTCAACGGGTGGTTGGGAATGAAATTCACGGTCGGCGCCAGCCCGATAACGGTGGTCGCTCTGGGCCGAATGTGTCTCACGTCCAACAGTGGCACGCACCCAATGAAACTGATCGCCGCCAGTTCGGGAGCCAACGTGCCAAACGGAGCCGTCTCGATTTCCCTGGCGTCCGGAACAGCCGGTCAGTTCGTGTATGGCTCCTTGGCGAATCCGGTAACGCTCTCGGCGAACACCGCCTATTATCTGGTTTCGCAGGAAACACCGGGAGGCGATCGTTGGGCCACTGAGTATACGACGGTGATGACTACCCCCGTGGCAAGCTGCGACGGGGCGATCTTGAGCAATTCGAGCGCCTGGTCCTTCAGGCCCCCGGCGAATACGAGCTTTGTTCCGTTGAATTTTAAGTATGCGCCCGCGAACGTGGCCCCGATTGCAAACATTACGAGCCCCGCCGACGGAGCGACTTTCACCGCGCCCGCAAACATGATGATCCATGCCAGCGCCAGCGACACCGACGGATCGGTTGTCAGCGTCCGTTTCTTCGAGGGGGCCAATTCAATTGGCATCGCCGGCACCAGTCCGTACAGCATTCCGTGGAACAACGTCAGTCCAGGCGCCTATGCTCTGACGGTCAAAGCGACCGACAACTTGGGGGCTACGACAACTTCGAGCGCGATTAACATTGTCGTCACGGCGCCTCCGGTCTTGTCGGGTTCGCCCGCAAATGACAGCTTCGCCAATGCGCAGGTCATCTCGGGTATTGCGGGCGTTGCATATACCGTGAACGGGAGCAACGTGAATGGAACCAAGGAACCGGGCGAGCCATTTCACGTCGGCAATGTTGGTGGGCGCTCGGTATGGTACCAGTGGACCGCCCCGACCAGCAATCAATCGTTGTTCAACACCATTGGCAGTGATTTCGATACGTTGCTGGCGATTTACGTGGGCAACGGTGTGAGTGCCCTCAACCTGGTTGCGAGCAATGATAACATCGACCAATCCACGCCCCAGAGCCGGCTGAGTTTCACGTCGGTGGCCGGCACAACCTATTGGATCGCGGTGGACGGTTTTAACGGCGCCAGTGGCAATATCGTGCTGCGGTGGGAGCAAGCGGTCGGGCCGCCACCGCCGGCGAATGACGGTTTTGCCACGGCGCCGATGATTTCCGGAAGCGTGGGGTCATTCAACAGCAGCAGTGCCAATGCGACCAAAGAACCGGGCGAACCCAATCACGTGGGCTATCCAGGCGGCGCATCGGTCTGGTATCAATGGATGGCGCCGACCGCCAATCCGGCAACCTTTGACACCTTCGGCAGCGCATACGACACTTTGCTGGCTGTTTACACGGGCAACAGCGTCGCGAACTTGTCCCCGGTCGCCAGCAACAATGACGTGGATTCGGTCACCAGGCAGAGTCGCGTAAGCTTTGCCCCCGTGGCCGGCGCAATCTATTACATCGCCATTGACGGGATCAGCGCCGCCAGCGGGAATTTTGTGTTGAGTTGGAACCAGTCGTCTCTTGGCAATTTGCCCGATTTGATCATCTGGGTTAACTCAGCCACCAACTACATAATCACCAATGAGTCGTTTCTGAGCACCGATTGTGCGGTAGTGGAGGGATTGGTTCAATCAGGGTCGCGCCGGTTGCTGCGATTTACGACCGAGACCCGGAACATCGGGACGGTTGATTGGTGGATGGGGAACCCGGCGGGCAATCCGAGTTTTGTGTATGCTCCGTGCCACGGGCATTACCATTTCAACGGGTTCATGCAATATCGGTTGCTCAACAGCAACGGACAGTTGGTGTCGCCGGGCGCCAAGGTTGGTTTCTGTTTGACCGATTCGTTGCGGTGGGACAGCTC